>CAIPBN010000053.1 GCA_903863315.1 uncultured Verrucomicrobiota bacterium
ACAGGACGGGAATCGGAGCGCGCTGTGGAGTGCGGCGAGTTCTCGCCGCTTTCGGCAGGCGACTCGTCGCCGCCGAAAGCCCGCGACGTGCCATTGCTCAGTCGTGTTTCCCTCTCCGCGCGAGCACGACGCTTACCACCAAACGAACCCGTGTCCGACTCCGACGGCGACGAGTCGCCTGCGGAAAGCGGTGACGAGTCCCCGCACTCCATAGCGCTACAGGGTCCGGCAGGGCGCGGAACTACTTCGAGCGATTCATCTTGAAGCTCGCCGTGTGGGCCTTGGGAGCTTCGGCGTTCCATTCCGGCAGGCTGGTTTTGGTGGGGGTCTGCGGGGCCATGAGGGAAAGCTGCTCCACTTGATGCATCATGGAGGAGAGGTTCACGTTGGCCTTGGAGAGTTCGAACTGGGCTTTCTTCAACTCCGATTCCAAGCCATGCAGACGGGCCTTGAAGACCACGGCGACATAGACGCCGAGAATCAGGATGAGGGCGGAAATGCCGGTGCTGATGGCGGCGATGGCCATCAAGCCGCTGTTGTTGTCGGGAGTGGCTTGGCGGTTGCTCGGCGCGAAGCTTTCCATCCGGGGCGCAGGCTCCGGGGTGGTGGTGGGCAGCATCCGGGGCGGTTCGGTGTGCTGGCCCAACGGATCGGCAGCCTTGGTCGTTGAGGGCACGGTGAAGATGTCGTTGGGCGAGCTGGTGGTCGGCGGAGCCTTGCTGGCCGGTTCCGGGGTGAACGGCGGCAGGCCGGGTTCTTTGGCTGCGGGGTTGAAACTGGCGGTCTTGCCGGGCGGACTAAAGCTGGTCGCTTTCTCAGGCGGGCGGTTGGAGGCGTCGGCCGGAGCGGGCAGGGCAGGGACGGCGGGTAGTGGGTCGCGCGAAGCGGAACCCAGACTGAAACTGGGCGACGATTCCGGGACCGGCGGGGAGAAGGATCCTGCCGGGCTGGAGGGCAGCGTGTTGCTCGTGGAGTGCATCGTGCGCATCGCCGCCGCCTTCATGGGGGAGGGCTCCAAGCCGCCGGGCGGCTGGCTGGACACCGGGTTGGGAGAGGTGGGGCTGCCTTGAGTGCCTTGGGCCAGATACTGGGTGGCGGCCTCGTGGCGTTGCGTTGCCGCCTTTTCGATGAGGCTTCGCCCCTCGGCCGGGTTTTGCTCTCCGCCTTCGCCACTGATCAGCAGACGGCCGAGATGGAATTGGGCGTCCGCGTAGCCTTGGGCGGCCGCCTTGCGGAACCAACGCGCGGCCGTCGCCACATCCCGCTCGACGCCCTCGCCTTCCTGAAACAGGCGCCCGAGGAAGAACTGCGCCTTGGGCTCCTCGGCTGGCGGATAAGCTGCCTTGCGCAACCAGGAGGCGGCCTCCACGGGATTGCGCTCGACTCCATTGCCCGTGATGTAGGCTAGGCCGAGCCGGGACTGGGCCTGGGCGTCGCCGCTCTTGGCGGCCTTGGTGAGCCATTCGGCGGCGCGCTTGGAATCCTTCGGCACGCCTTCGCCTTTGGCGTAGCAGAGCGCGAGGTTGAACTGGGCGTCCGGCAAGCCCTGCAAGGCCGCCTGCTCATACCATTTCACGGCTTCGCGGAGATCGCGCGGCACTCCCCGGCCTTCATCGTAGAGGATGCCCAGCACGTATTGGGCGGCGGCGTCACGTTGCTCGGCGGCCAACCGCAGCCAGCGCACCGCCTCGGCATTGTCCTGGGCCACGCCTTCGCCATTCAGATAGGCGTTGGCCAGGAGACGCTGGGCCACCATGTCGCCCTTTTCCGCCGCCGCGCGGAGTTCAGCGAAGGAACGGGGAGCGGTGCTGGCCGCGCCGGACAAGCCGCCGACCGCTCCGAGCGCCGAGCCACCGGGCAGGGACGCGAAGTAAAAGGCCATCGCCAACAGGGCAAGGCGAAGGACAAGAAAGGATAACGGGAAACGCTTGATCATGTATGAAACAAAGCCCAAATCCGCCCCCCCGAGCAGTCACGGAGATAAGCCAGCGGGCCAAGCGACGGCATCGTGTGAGCCGCCTCCGACGGTGTCAAGGTTGCGGTTCGGATTTGCCGGATCTTGCCAGCATCGGCGCACCCGTTACGCTGGCCGGCATGCACTTCCCCGCTTGCCTCATGGCGATCCTGCTCCTGGTCGGGACCGCCTCCAGCCCTGCCGCCGCCCCGCTGCCCGGAACCCAGCCGCTCGTCCGAGATGATGACCTTTCCGTGGCGATGGTGGCTGGCATTCAGCGCTTCCTCCGCGCCGAAACGGACCAGTCGGTTGCCGCCCGCAGCCAGCTTTGGCAGCGCGACCGCAGTTCTCTGGAGGCGTATGTGAAGTCCGTGGCCCCGAACCGGCAGCGGCTGGCGCAGATTCTGGGCGTCGTGGACCGCCGTGTTCCGTTCCCGGCCCTCGAACTGGTGTCCACCACCCGCGACCGGGCGCTGCTGGTTGAGACGCCGCAGTTCAGCATCTTCGCCGTGCGCTGGCCGGTGCTGGAAGGCGTGACGGGGGAGGGACTCTTGCTGGAACCCAAATCACCGCCGCGCGCCCAAGTGATTGCGCTGCCGGATGCGGACCAGACGCCGGAGCAGCTTGCGGGGCTCGCGCCAGGCATTCCGCCAGCCCGCCAGTGGGCGCGCTCCCTCGCCGCCGCTGGTTGCCGGGTGGTCATCCCGATGCTGATTGACCGCCGCGACGAGTGGTCCGGCAACCCGCGCATCCGGTTCACCAACCAGCCGCATCGCGAATGGATTTACCGGCAGTCGTTCATGCTGGGCCGGACCGTGATCGGCTTCGAGGTGCAGAAGGCGCTCGCGCTCGTGGACTGGTTTGAGCTGCGGAACGCGGAGCCCGGCACCCGCAAGGCTCCGGTCGCCATTGCCGGTCATGCGGAAGGCGGCCTCATCGCACTGCATGCGGCGGCCTTGGACACCCGCATCACGGCGGCGCTGGTCAGCGGCTATTTCGATTCCCGGCAGGGGCTCTGGCAGGAGCCCATTTATCGCAATCTCTTCGGCCTGCTCCGCGAGTTCGGCGATGCCGAGCTGGCCAGTCTCATTCACCCGCGGGCACTGCTCATTGAGCACAGCCACGCGCCCACCATCAACGGCCCGCCCGCCGCCCGCCCGGGTCGCTCCGCGGGTGCGGCTCCTGGCAAGTGGACCACCCCCGCCCTTGCCGCCGTGCAAGCCGAGGTCGCTCGCGCGGGCCAGCTCACCGGCAAGGCCCCCGAGCTGTATCACGGTCCGGCTGGCGCGTTGGTCGAGCCTGGTTCAGCCCGCGCGCTGGAGGCTTTGCTCCGAGCCGTGAATGCGCCTGCCCGTGTGGAGCTGGCAGCGAACGCGTTGCCCGCCGATCCGCGCAAGGATTTCAATCCGGACGAACGGCAGCGTCGGCAGGTGAAGGAGCTGGAGAACTTCATCCAAAACCTGCTGCGCGTGGCGACCTATGCGCGGGACGATTCGTTTTGGGCCAAGGCCAAAGTGCCCACTGCCGCCGCCTGGGATGGGGCGCGCAAACCGTGGCAGAGCAATTTCTGGCACACGGTCAACGGCAAGTTTCCTTCACCTTCGCTGCCTGCCAATGCCCGCTCCCGCGAGATCCTCAACACCAGCAAGTTCACCGGCTACGACGTGACGCTCGACGTGTGGCCCGACGTCTTCGCATGGGGCATCCTGCTCCTGCCCAAGGATCTCAAGCCCGGCGAGCGCCGCCCCGTGGTGGTCTGCCAGCACGGTCTTGAAGGCGTGCCCATCGACACCGTGACCACTAACAAGGCCGACCGCGCCTGGGCGGCCTACAAGGGCTTCGCCACCGCCTTGGTAGAGCGCGGCTTCATCGTGTTCGCGCCGCACAATCCGTATCGCGGCAAAGACGAGTTCCGGAACATCCAGCGGCTGGCCAACCCGCTGGGGAAACATCTCTTTTCCATCATCTTCGGCCAGCATGAGCGCATTCTGGAATGGCTCGGCGCGCAGCCGTTCGTGGACGCGAAGCGCATCGGCTTCTACGGTCTGAGCTACGGCGGCAAGTCCGCCATGCGCATCCCGGCGGTGCTGGATGGCTACTGCCTGAGCATCTGCTCGGCAGACTTCAACGAGTGGGTGTGGAAGAATGCGACCGTGGACTGGCGCGGCAGCTACCTGTTCACGGGGGAATACGAGATCTTCGAGTGGAACCTGGGTCACACCTTCAACTACGCCGAGATGGGCGCGCTCATCGCGCCGCGTCCCTTCATGGTGGAACGCGGCCATGAGGACGGCGTCGGCATTGATGAATGGGTGAACTTCGAGTTCGCGAAGATCCGCCGCTTCTACAACAAGCTGGGCGTCGGGGACCGCGCCGAGATCGAGCACTTCGACGGCCCGCACACGATCAACGGCCAAGCCACCTACGACTTCCTCCACCGGCACTTAAACTGGCCGAAGCGGTGAGTGGAAAGTGCGGACGCTGGCGTTCGCGTTGTGTTGCTCAATCCGCCACCCGCACGATGTAGCCACCGGACTTCGCGTCCGGCTCCATCACGATCAGGTTGCGCTTCTGCGCGTCCAGCAACAGGTCGTTGAAGGAGCGGAAGCCGTAGGCCCGCTCGTTGAAGCCGGGATTCCGCCGCTTGATGGCCTGCTTGATCATGGAGCCCCAAATCGGGTCGTCGCCTTTGCGCTCCTCGTTCAGCGCTTCCAAGGTCACGACCACCAGCTCCAACGCATCGATCAGCGGCGGTCCCTTGGGCTCGGTCGGCGCGGCCTTGGCGGCGGGGGCAGGGGCGGCGGACGCGGAAGTGGACGTGGGCTGCGGCGCACGCAGCGGCTCCTTCCGGACCAGATCGTCGTAGTAGAGAAACTCGTCGCAGTTGTTGATGAAGAGGTCCGAGGTGGAGTTCTTGACCCCCACGCCCACCACGGTCTTGGCGTTTTCGCGGAGCTTGCTCACGAGGGGCGAAAAATCCGAGTCGCCGCTGATGATCGCGAAAGTGTCCACATGCCCCTTCGTGTAGCACAGGTCCAGCGCGTCCACGACCATGCGGATGTCCGCGGAGTTCTTGCCCGACTGCCGCACATGTGGAATCTCGATCAGCTCGAAAGCCGCCTCGTGCAGCCCGCGCTTGAACTCCTTGTAGCGGTCGAAATCGCAGTAAGCCTTCTTCACCACGATGTGGCCCTTGAGCAGCAGGCGTTCGAGCACCTTGCGGATGTCGAAGGTGGGAAAGCGGGCGTCGCGCGCGCCGAGGGCGATGTTCTCGAGATCGAGGAAGACCGCCATCGTGGCGTCAGGATTGGTGGGGCTCATGGAGTGCGGTGGTGATGGGCGACAGTTGCAGACTGGCGAGGTTGGCGGAAGGGGTAGGATTCGAACCTACGGATGGGTTACCCCATCTCCTGATTTCGAGTCAGGTGCCTTTAACCACTCAGCCACCCTTCCAACCGTGCAGGCGGGCGTGATAATGCCGGCAATGTTGCGGCGGGCAAGAGGTTTTCCGGAGCAGGCGGCGACACGGCGCGCGGCTTGGACAAAGGCATGTCCATTTCGTTTCCGCCGTGTTTTACTTCTCGCACAGTGAACGACTTTCTCGAGCTGCGTGATGTGAAGACCCACTTCCCGGTGGAGCAGGGGGTGGTGTTCCGCCGCCGGGTCGGCACGGTGCGGGCGGTGGACGGGGTTTCGCTGGCGCTGCGGCAGGGGGAGATTCTGGGGTTGGTCGGTGAGTCCGGATGCGGGAAGTCCACCTTGGGCCGGACGATTCTGCAATTGCTCCCCGCCAGCGAAGGGACGGTCTGGCTGGGCGGCCGGAGCCTCACGGCGCTGCGGGGCGCGGAGCTGCGGGCGGCCCGCGCGGATTTTCAGATGATCTTCCAGGATCCTTACGCCTCGTTGAATCCGCGCATGACGGTGTTCGACACGCTCGCAGAGGCGATTCGTTCCCATCGCGGGGTGGTAGCGGAGGAGTTGCCTGCCCGCGTGGCCGCGCTGATGTCGAAGGTGGGCCTTGCACCCCGTTTTCAGCGCAAGTATCCGCATGAGTTCAGTGGTGGCCAGCGGCAGCGCATCGCCATCGCCCGGGCACTGGCGGTGGAGCCCAAGTTAATCGTGGCCGATGAGCCGGTGTCCGCGCTGGATGTTTCAATCCAGGCGCAGATCATCAACCTGCTCGCACGGCTCGCGCGGGAGATGGGGCTGACGCTGGTTTTCATCTCCCACGATCTCGCGGTGGTGCGGCACATCGCCGACCGCATTGCCGTGATGTATTTGGGGAAGATCGTGGAGCTGGGACCAGCCACGGCGGTTTTTGACCGGCCTTTGCATCCTTATACCCGGGCGCTGGTGAGCGCCGTGCCGGTGCCAGATCCGGCGCGGGAGAAGCTGCGCCAGCGGGTGGTGCTGGCGGGCGATCCGCCGTCGCCGTTGAATCCGCCGGCGGGATGCGCGTTTCATCCGCGGTGCGCCTTCGCCACGCCAGCCTGTCAGGCCAAGGTGCCTGCGCTGGAGCCATTTGACCCGGAGCGGAAGGTGGCATGCGGAAGGCTCCGCGAACTCGAATGAGTGCCTGCGGGAGGGCCGATCGGCTGGCGTGGTGGCAAAGGTTTCCCTCTGCGGGCGTCGAGTCTCCTGCGTGGGCTGACGCGGAAGACGGTATTTTGCCATTGGAAAAAATCCTTCCAGCCGGTATCCCATCGGTGTTCAAAGTGCCCGACCACGCCAACTGACATGACCGGAACGATGCCACCAGCCAAGCCGACGAGCCCCTCCGGTAGCGCTGCTGCTGTCGATTACTCAGTCATGGTGTTGCTCGTGGACGATCAGGTGATGGTGGCCGAGGCCATCCGGCGCTGCCTCGCCAACCAGCCGAGCATCGACTTCCACTATTGCATCGATCCCACTGAAGCAGTCCGGCTGGCGAACCAGATCAAGCCCACCGTCATCCTGCAGGATCTCGTCATGCCCGGCGTGGATGGCCTGACCTTGGTCCGCCAGTTTCGCGCCAACCCCGGCACCCAGGAGACGCCGGTCATCGTCCTCTCCACGAAGGAGGAGCCGACCATCAAGGCGCAGGCCTTTGCGGCGGGAGCCAACGATTATCTGGTCAAGCTGCCTGACAAGGTCGAGCTGATCGCGCGCATCCGCTACCACTCCAAGGCCTATCAAAGCGCGTTGCAACGGGATGAGGCCTACCGGGCGTTGCGGGAAAGCCAGCAGCAACTAGTGGACAGCAACACGGCGCTGATCGGCTTGAACCAGAAGCTGGAGGAGGCCACCCGCGCGAAGTCCGAGTTCCTCGCTAACACCAGCCACGAAATCCGCACGCCGATGAATGGCATCATCGGCATGACTGCGCTGATGATGGACACCGAGCTGACCAATGAGCAGCGTGACTTCGTGGAGACGATTCGCAGCTCTGCTGATGCGTTGCTCAACATCATCAACGACATTCTCGACTTTTCCAAAATCGAGGCCGGCAAGCTGGATTTGGAAAAGCATCCGTTTGACTTGCGCACCTCCATCGAGGAGGCGCTTGATTTGCTCGCTCCGCGGGCCGCGGAGAAGAAGATTGATCTGTCCTACAGCATTGAGGACGTCCTGCCCACCATCATCGAGGGAGACGTCACCCGCCTGCGCCAAATCGTTGTGAATTTGGTCAGCAACGCCGTGAAGTTTACCAGCAAGGGCGAGGTGGCCATCAGCGTCAGCCGGGAGGAAAATCCTGGCGAACTGGCGGCGGCGGATCCGCTCGCCAGTCCGGACTCCTTTTTCATCCGCATCTCCGTGCGCGATACGGGCATCGGGGTGCCGGCGGCCAAGATGGACCGGTTGTTCAAGTCCTTCACGCAGGTGGACAGTTCCACCACCCGGCAGTTCGGCGGCACCGGTCTTGGGCTGGCCATCTGCAAGCGCCTTGCCGAGTTGATGGGCGGTCGCGTGTGGGCGGAAAGCGAGGCCGGCAAGGGCTCCACCTTCCATCTCGTCATTCGCGCCCAGCCCGCCCGGACTGAGTCGCCGAACCCGACCGCCGCCGCCGCGCACAATCTGCAAGGCAAGAAGGTGCTCTTGCTAGAGGACAATCCCACCAACCGCAAGGTCTTCGCCCAATACACGCGCTGGGCGGGGGCCGAACTTCAGGCGGTCGCCACTTCCAAGGAGGCGTTGGATTTGCTCTCCACGGGCGCGCGCTTCGATGTGATCGTGCTGGACCTGCAACTCCCGGAAATGGACGGCCTGACCATGGCGCAGTTCATCCGGCGCATTCCCGGTTGCGAGCTCACGCCCATACTGCTGCTGACTGATCTCCGCCTCCGGTCGGACGACAAGCGACCGGGTGCGGTCGGCGTGTCCCTCTTCATCTACAAGCCCATCCGTCCCGCCCAGCTCCTTGATGCGCTCGTCCGGGCGGTGGAGCAGATGCCCCGCACGGAGAAATCCGCCCCGGTCAGCTCGGAGTTCGACGCGACGATGGCGGAGCGGCTCCCGCTTCGCATCCTGCTGGCGGACGACAACCTGATTAACCAGAAGGTCGGGGTAAAGATGCTCCAGCGGCTCGGCTATCGCCCCGAGGTGGCCGCCAACGGAATCGAGGTGCTCAAGCTCCTCGAACAACAGCCATTCGATCTCATCTTCCTCGACGTGCAGATGCCCGAGATGGACGGCTACGAAGCCGCGCGGCGCATCCGCCAAAAATGGAACGACCCGGAACGTCCCCACCTCATCGCCATGACCGGCAACGCGCTGGAGGGCGACCGCGAGCGCTGCTTGGAGGCCGGCATGGACGACTACGTTGCCAAGCCCGTCCGCATTCCGGAACTTCAGGCGGTCATCCAACGCTGGGGGAAGGCTCGTCAGGCTGCCCAGAACAATTCACTCCCGGAGAACGTGCCCGCTGCGGGTGCGTCTGCCGTGGCCACCTCCGCCGCTGCATCGACGGAGCCGATCCTTGACCCGACGATCATCACTGAACTCAGCGACATGAAGTCCAAGGAAGGCGTTCCACTGCTCTGCGAGTTGATCGATCTCTTTCTTCAGAATGCGCCCAAGCATCTGGAGCAAATCAAGACCTCGGGCGACAACCTCCAACAACTGTCCTTCGCAGCGCATGTGTTTCGTGGCATGAGCCTGAATCTAGGGGCCAACGGCCTGGGACAGCTTTGTCAGGAGCTGGAGGATCTCGCCATGGCCGGCAATACTGCGGCCATTCCAGCGCTGATCCCCCGCCTTGAGATCGGCTATCAGCGCACTGTTTCAGAGTTTAACCGCATCCGCGGTGAGCTCTCCTGAGCCGCCAACAGGTTTCCAAGCCCTGCCAGTCAGCGGCTGAAGCGCGGTTGCAACGTGTGCCTGGCCACGGAGCGCGTGGGATTTTCCTAATCCGCAGGCATCGGTTTTTCGATTAACTCCACCCTTCAGGCATCCGCTATTCATGCTCACGCAATTCAAAACAAATTGTTGAGTTATGAACAATATTATCCAACCTCTCGCATCCACCATCACGGACACAACTGTGCGTCACCGCATTCCCTGGTCCGTGAAACTGGGCTACACCGCCTTCATGGCCGTCCTTGTGCCGGTCTATTGGGCAAACTACGGGCCGACGAACTTCCTCTATTTCTGCGACGTGGCCCTCTTCCTCACGCTCGTCGCCGTATGGACGGAAAGCGCGCTGCTTGCGGGCATGGCGGCCGTGGGCATCGTCCTGCCGCAGCTCATTTGGGTGGCGGACTTTGTCGCCGGACTGGTCGGCGTGAAGCTGCTGGGCATGACGGCCTACATGTTCGATGAGCGGCGGTCGTTGTTTCTGCGTGGGCTGTCGCTATTCCATGGCTGGCTGCCGTTCCTGTTGCTCTTTCTTGTGAAACGGCTTGGTTACGACCGGCGGGCACTCCCTGCGTGGTGGGGGCTTGCCTGGGTGCTTGTCCTGTTCTGCTACTTCTTCATGCCTGGCCCGACGCCAGCCCCGGGCACGGAGCCGGTGAACATCAACTACGTCCACGGCATGAGCGACACCGAGCCGCAAGGCTGGATGCCGCCGCTGGCTTGGCTTGCGACACTCATGACGGGCCTTCCCGTCCTGCTCTACTGGCCCGCGCATCTGGCGCTGAAGAAGCTCTTCAGCCAAGCCGCAGAATAACAGCAGCACTTGCCGGGTTCATGACGTGAGGCCTTATGCCGAGTCGATCTGCGGTCCTCCACCAGATCAGCACATTCATGAAATGGCCTGTGATTTGTATGCTGATAATGGCAAGCCATTTGACATCTTTCCCAAAGGTGGTTTGAGAATGTGCTATGCGATCAAATAAGGGCTTCGGTTGCACTTCTACCAACTTTTGTGGCGCCAGCTTGCTTCAGCAATTCTATTTGACTAAATAGTAAACTAAAACAATTCTATCCAACAAGTTGAACGACAATCGTTCAAAGTCCGAAACGAAATCGAAAGCTATGGGCCGCGTCAGTGATGCAAAGGAGAAGTTGATGAAGGCCGTAACCGAGCTGATTTGGACCGGGTCGTATGGCAGCACGACCATTGACCAGATTTGCGAGCGGGCGGGCGTGAAGAAGGGGAGTTTCTACTACTTTTTTGACTCAAAGGCGACGCTCGCAGGCGAGGCCATCGAGGCGGCTTGGGAGGAGTATCGTCCGAAGCTCGACAAGGTCTTCTCGCCGTCGCTGGCGCCGCTGGATCGCATCCACCGTTTCTGCGAGTTTGAATATCAAGAACAGTGCGAATTGCACCGTCAATTCGGGCATGTGCTGGGCTGCCCGCTCTGCACTCTGGGCACGGAAGTGTCCACCCAAGAGGATGCCCTCTGCCGGAAAGTGCAGGCCATCATGGATCAATCCCGCAAGTATTTCGAGACGACCATCCGCGACGCGCACGCGGCTGGCCTTGTCTACGCGCCGGACGCCGCTGCCAAGGCGCGCACAGTTTATGCCTACTCCGAGGGCTTGATGGCGCAGGCACGCATCCGCAACGACCTGCAAGTTTTCCGTGAGATGGAGCGCGGCATTCTGGACTTGCTTGGTGTGAAAGAGCGGGAAGCTTTGGCGACTTAAAATTTTTTAAACTTTAATTTGACTAAACGGACAACTACTAACCGATTTGAACCCATGAAACTGAAAGTGAACTACCGGGCCGGGCGTTTCACCCCGACCATCCGGGTCGCTCTGGCGGAACCCTGCGATGAACGCCTGAAACAGCTCCGCGCGAGCATCGAAACTGAGTTCGCGCACCTGCGCGATGCGCGCGGGCACCTCGTGAAGCTCGCGTTGAACGAGGCCGAGGCGCTGGCGATGCAGACGTCGTTCCCGCACCTCGTCTTTCTGACACTCGCTCAAGAGAAGGTCGGCGCTATCGCTTTGTGGCATCAGCGCCGGACCGCCTTGCAGCGCAGCGAGTCCGTGCAGGCCTTTGCCGCCTGAGTCATTGCGGGTGGCCCCGGTGTAATGCTCAACACACCGGTGCGTCAGCCCGAACGAACAAACAATTCAACCCTGAAACAAACCCCTATGTCGCTCTTCGCAATTCTCCCTCGCACGCTTGCCGCCGTCACCGCTGGCGCGCTCGCATTCGCCGCCGCCGGCTGCAAACCCAAGCCCGCTGCCGGTCCGCCGCTGCAGATGCCGCCGCCGCAGGTCACCGTTGCCGCTGTCGAGCAGCAGGAACTCACCGAGTGGGACGAGTTCACGGGTCGCACCGCGCCGGTGGAATACGTCGAGGTGCGCCCGCGCGTGTCCGGCCACATTCAGGAGGCGCGCATCCAGTCCGGCCAGCTTGTGAAGAAAGGCGACGTGCTCTTCGTGATTGACCCGCGCTACTTCCAAGCCGAGCTGAACCGCCGCCAGGCCGAGGCGCAACAGGCCCAAGTCCGCTTGGATAACGCCAAGCGCGAGGCTGACCGCACCGCGCAATTGCTCGCCGGCAAGGCTATCTCCACCGAGGAAGCGGAAGCGCGCCAATCTCGCCACAGTGAGGCGAAGGCCGCGCTGCTTGCCGCGCAGGCCGCCTGCGACGCCGTGAAGCTCGACCTCGAATACTCCCAGGTCCGCGCGCCCATCAGCGGTCGCGTGAGCCGCGAGCTAGTTAATGTCGGCAACTACGTCAGCGGCCTCGCGGGCGCGGCAACGCTGCTCACGACCATCGTCTCCGTGGACCCCGTCCATGTGTATGCGGACGTGGACGAGAACTCGCTGCTCAAGTTCAACGCCCTCACCCGCGCGAAGAAAATGACCAGCAACGGCGACGGCAAGGTGCCGGTTGAGTTGCAACTCGCCGACGAACAGGGTTTCCCGCACAAGGGCCACATCGAGTCCTTCGACAACAAGCTCGACCCGCAGAGCGGCAGCATCCTGTTGCGCGCGGTGTTTCCGAATCCCGATGGTCTCATCGTGCCCGGCCTGTTCGCGCGCATCCGCGTGCCCGGCAGCGCGAAGTATTCCGCGTTGCTCGTGGACGAGCGCGCCATCGGCACCGACCAGGCGCAGAAATTCGTGCTCACGCTCACGTCCACGAACACTGTCGCCTACCGCCCGGTGAAACTCGGCGCGGCCGTCGGTGGCAAGCGCATCATCCGCGATGGATTGCAGCCGGGTGAAAAGGTCGTTCTCGACATCCTCTTCGCCAAGGTTCGCCCCGGAATGCCCGTCGCTCCAAAGGAAGCGGCGGCGCCCACAAGCGAAGCGAAAGTCGCACAACGCTAAATCACGCCCGGTAACCGCCGAGGCAACGAGGCTCCAGTTTCACCACAAAAGTCTGAGCCGCGCCAACCCGGCTGCTACCCGACCCGCATATGAAATTTGCCCACTTCTTCATCCGCCGCCCGATTTTCGCCGGCGTGCTGTCCATCGTGACGTTCATCGTTGGGCTGCTCGCGATGTTTCGGCTGCCCATCAGCGAGTATCCCGAAGTCGTGCCGCCCACCGTTGTCGTGATGGCGACTTATCCCGGTGCGAACCCGAAGACCATCGCCGAGACGGTCGCCGCGCCGCTTGAGCAGGCCATCAACGGCGTCGAGAACTCGCTCTACATGTTCTCGCAGTCCACCGCTGACGGCGTGATGACGCTCACCGTCACCTTCAAGCTCGGCACCGACGTGGACAAGGCGCAGGTGCTCGTGCAGAACCGCGTGGCGCAGGCGTTGCCCAAGCTGCCCGAGGAAGCGCGCCGCATCGGCGTCACCACCACGAAGCAGTCGCCCGACCTGACGATGGTCGTCCACCTCTTCTCGCCGAACGACCGCTACGACGAGGTTTACATCCGCAACTACGCCGTGCTTCAGGTGAAGGACGTGCTCGCACGCATCCCTGGCGCGGGTTCGGTGCAGGTATTTGGCTCTGGCGACTACGCGATGCGTGTGTGGCTCGACCCGGACAAAATTGCCGCGCGCAACCTCACCGCCAGCGACGTGGTCAACGCCATCCGCGAACAGAACGTGCAGGTCGCCGCCGGCGCGGTCGGCCAGCCGCCGGTCAGTTCGCCGGTGAACCTCGAACTACAAATCAACACCAAGGGCCGCCTCCTCGACCCAGCCGAGTTCGGCAACGTCATCGTGAAGACCGGCCCGAACGGCGAGAAAACCCTTCTGAAAGACCTAGCCCGCATCGAGCTCGGTGCGTCCGGCTATTCGCTGCGTTCGCTGCTCAACAACAAGTCTGCCGTCGCACTGCCCATCTTCCAGTCGCCCGGCGCAAACGCGCTCCAGCTCTCCGACGAGGTCCGCGCCGCGATGGACGAGTTGAAGAAGAATTTCCCCGAAGGCATTGATTACTCGGTGGTCTATGACCCGACCACGTTCGTGCGCAGCTCCATCAAGGCCGTCGTGGTGACGCTCGCCGAAGCCATCCTGCTCGTCGTCATCGTCGTCATCCTGTTCCTGCAAACGTGGCGCGCGTCCATCATTCCGCTCGCCGCCGTGCCGGTGTCGCTGGTGGGAACCTTCGCCATCATGCTGGCGCTGGGCTTCAGCATCAACATGCTCACGCTCTTCGGCCTCGTGCTCGCCATCGGCATCGTTGTGGACGACGCCATCGTCGTGGTCGAAAACGTCGAGCGCAACATTGCCCTCGGTCTCTCGCCCGTGGACGCCACGCGGAAGGCGATGGACGAGGTCACCGGCCCCATCATCGCCATCGCGATGGTCCTCTGCGCGGTGTTCATCCCGACGGCGTTTATCAGCGGGCTGACCGGCCAGTTCTACAAGCAGTTCGCCATCACCATCGCTATCTCGACGGTCATCAGCGCTTTCAACTCGCTCACGCTCTCACCCGCGCTGTGCGCCGTGCTGCTGCGTTCACACGATGCGAAGAAAGATATTCCCTCGCGCATCATGGAAGTGCTGCTCGGCTGGTTCTTCCGCCCGTTCAACCGCTTCTTCAACTGGTCGAGCAACAAATACGCAGCCAGCGTCGGCGGCATCGTGCGCAAGAGTTTCATCGCGCTCATCCTCTACGGCGGTCTCGTCTATCTCACCGGCTGGAGCTTCACGAAAGTCCCGACCGGCTTCGTGCCCGGCCAGGACAAGCAATATCTCGTCGCCTTCGCACAACTGCCCGACGGCGCGTCGCTCGACCGCACCGAGGCCGTCATCCGCAAGATGTCGGAAATCGGTTTGAAACATCCCGGCATGCAAGACGCCGTCGCGTTCCCCGGCCTGAGCATCAGCGGCTTCAGCGTCGCCCCGAACGCCGGCATCGTCTTCTTCTGCTTGAAACCGTTCGACCAGCGCAAGACGCCGGACCTGACGGGTGAAGCCATCGCCGGAGCGCTCAATGCGCAGTTCGCCGGGATGACTGAGGCCTTCGTGCTCGCTGTTCCGCCGCCACCCGTGAACGGACTCGGCACCATTGGCGGCTTCAAGCTCTACGTCGAGGACCGCGCGGGACTCGGCTACGACGCGCTTTTTCAGAACACGATGGGCCTCGTCGGCCAGGGCTACCAGACGCCGGGACTCGCGGGACTTTTCTCCACGTTCACCGTGAACGTCCCGCAGCTCGACGCGGACGTTGACCGCGTGAAGGCCAAGTCGCAGGGCGTGCCGCTGCAAAACTTGTTCGAGACGATGCAGATTTATCTCGGCTCGCTCTACGTGAACGACTTCAACCTCTTTGGCCGCACCTATCAGGTCATCGCGCAGGCAGACTCGAAGTTCCGCGACGCGCCGGAGGACATCACGCGCCTCAAGACGCGCAACGCACAGGGCCAGATGGTGCCGCTTGGCGCGCTGGTGAAGGTGCGGGAAAGCTACGGCCCCGACCGCGCGATGCGTTACAACGGCTACCCCGCCGCAGAAATCAACGGCGGTCCCGCGCCCGGCTTCAGCAGCGGTCAGGCCGAGACCATCATCGCTGGACTCGCGGAGAAGACCTTGCCCAAGGGCTTCGCCTTCGAGTGGACCGACCTCACCTACCAGCGCATTCTCGCGGGCAACACGGCGGTTTACATCTTCCCGCTCTGCATCCTGCTCGTGTTCCTCGTGCTCGCCGCGCAATACGAGAGCTTCCGCCTGCCGCTCGCCATCATTCTCGTCGTCCCGCTCTGCCTGCTCTTCGCCATCGCGGGCGTGGCCTACATGGGCGGCGACAACAACGTCTTCACGCAGATCGGCCTCATCGTGCTCGTCGGCCTCGCGTGCAAGAACGCCATCCTCATCGTCGAGTTCGCCAAGCACCGGCAGGACGAAGGCGCGTCGCCGATGGACGCCGCCATCGAAGCCTGCCGCTTGCGGTTGCGCCCGATTCTGATGACCAGTATCGCATTCATCGCGGGCGTCTTCCCACTCGTCGTCTCCACCGGCGCGGGCGCGGAGATGCGCCGCGCGATGGGCGTCGCCGTGTTCAGCGGCATGATTGGCGTGACGCTGTTCGGCTTGTTCCTCACGCCCGTCTTCTACGTCGTGCTGATGAAAATCGGCTGGGCCAAGAAACCGGAGCCAACGCCGCAGAGTAGCGGGTCTGCGGTTGGTTCTACTGGAGCAGCGGCGGGCATCGCGGCCATCGCGCTGCTGGCGGTTGTCTCCACCGGTTGCACCACCGTCGGGCCGGACTATCAGCGGCCGAAGACAGATGTTCCGTCTGCCTTCAAGTCCACCAACGACCTCGGCGCGTGGAAGGAAGGCCAGCCGCTCGACCACGCCGCGAAGGGCGCGTGGTGGGAGGTCTTCGGCGACGCCACGCTCAACGGGCTGGAGCAGCGCGCCACCGCCGCGAACCAGCAGTTGAAGGCCGCCGTTGCACGCGTCGAGCAGGCCCGCGCCACCGCCCGCCTGCGCAAGGGCGACCTCCAGCCCACGCTGGAATCCAACCCCTTCATCCGCAATGAGCGCTACTCGCCGAACCAGCAGCCGAGCTTCGGAGCCATCACGGCGACGACGATTCGCGTCCCGCTCGACCTGAGTTACGAAGTGGACCTCTGGGGTCGGCTCAAGCGCGGCTTCGAGGCCGCGCGCTCGGACGCACAAGCTTCGCTCGCTGCGTTGCACAACGTCCAACTCGTCGTCCAAGCCGATGTGGCGCAAAATTACTTCACCCTCCGCGCGCTCGACGCCGAGCTGGCGACCGTGGTCAGCACCATCGGCTTGCGGAAGGAGCAGTTGCAGCTCGTGCGCAACCGTTTCGAGGGCGGTGTCGCCACCGAGCTCGATGTCGTGCGTGCGCAGACCGAGCTGGCCACCGCGGAGGCCGAGCAGTCCGCCATCGCCCGGCAACGCGCCGGACTCGAAAACGCTCTCGCCGTGTTGCTGGGCGAACCGGCGTCCGCGTTCAAGCTCCCCGCGCTCGCCAGCGCGCACACCGCTTGGCAGCCGTTGCCGCCCGCCATTCCTGCTGGGCTGCCCGCCGACTTGCTCGAACGCCGCCCCGACGTGGCCGAAGCCGAGCGCCAGCTTGCGTCTGCCAACGCACGCATCGGCGTCGCGAAGTCCGCGTTCTTCCCCGTGCTGCGGCTAACCGGCTCCGGAGGCTTTGTCAGCGGCGAACTGGAAAACCTGTTCAGCCTCGACAGCCGCGTGTGGAACATTGGCCCGAGCCTGAGCATCCCGCTCTTCGCTGGTGGTCGGAATCAGGCGAACCTCCAGCGCTCCCAAGCCGCTTACGACGAGGCCGTCGCGCGCTACCGCCAGCAAATCCTCGTCGCGTTCGGCGAGGTCGAAAGCAGCCTGTCCGGCCTCCATCAACTCGCGAAGCAGGCCGAAGCGCAGGCCCGAGCCGTCGCCAGCGCCCGTCGCGCTGCTGAGCTGGCCAACGAACGCTACAAGGGCGGCATCGTGAGTTACCTCGAAGTCGTGGATGCCAATCGCGCCACGTTGCAAGTCGAGCGCGCCGCCGCGCAACTCACCGGCCAACGCCTGCTCGCCAGCGTGCTGCTCATCAAGTCGCTCGGCGGCGGATGGAACGCTGCGAACTGAAATGAAAACCGACCGCAAGATTAACGTGGTCTTGAACCCGCAGTCGGTAGGGCGCGGTGTCCTCACCGCGCCGCCGAACGACGATGGCGTGTGGATGGCCGACGGCGAGGTGAGGACACCCCGCCCTACCAGCTCAGTGTTAGCGGGAGCCACCCGACCTTCCGTTTCCCTTGCCTCAACTCGAAACCCGAAAACCACAAACCGAAACTGAAACATGAAACCGACCATTGAAATCACCACCGCAAACTTCGAGGCCGAAGTGCTGAAATCTGCGTCACCCGTGCTCGTGGACTTCTGGGCACCGTGGTGTGGCCCGTGCCGCATGCTCGCGCCCGTGCTCGACGAAATCGCCACCGAGCAAACCGGCAAGCTGAAGGTCGCCAAGGTCAACACCGATGATCAGGGCGAACTTGCCACGCAGTTCGGCATTCAGGGCCTGCCCACGATGCTGTTCTTCGTTGGCGGCAAGCCGGTCGCCCAAATCGTCGGAGCCGCCGGCAAGAAGACCATCCTCGCGAAGGTGGAGTCGCTCACCGCTTCTGCCTGAAAGCTTAGGCGGTTGTCTCCGCACGTAGCCCAGCAGTCTGTTGAAGAAGCCTACTTCGCCGGACGGAACTGGACGCCGTCCAGAATCACGTAGCCGTCGGTGTCCTTGTTGGAGACGGTCACGGTGGCGGTCTTGCCAGCGGGGAGCTTGAACTTGCCGAGAGAAATTTCGCCTTTCGACTTCTGGTCCACTTTCACCGTCTTCGCGGGCTGACCGGGGATGCTCACGGTCACGGGGACGTTGCTCGCGCGGTTCTGGTTCGGCGCGTTGAAGAGGATGATTTCGTAATCGCCCGCCGTGGGAATCTCCGGTGTGAAGACGGCGGTGGACTCGCCCTTGCCTGCGTTGCTGTCGTGCGCGTAGCCCTTGCCCACGCGCCAGGTGGACGAGAAGGATTCCGCCCAATGCCCGGTCTGCTTCGCGTCCGCGTCGTCGAGCACGATGCCGGGCAGGTTCTTCGGGTCCACGAACTTGCCGCCCACGTTGCCGCCGCCACCGATCCAGTCGAGCACCTGCTTGTCGGCGAGCAGGCGGGCACGGAGCTTCTCGTAGCTCACCTTCTGCACGGGCACCTTGTCATCAATCGCGATGGCCGCCGCCGTGGCCGCGCTCTGGCCGAGCACCATGAACACCGGCTCCATGCGGATGCTGCCGTAGGCGATGTGTGACGAGCTGAGGCAGACGGGCACGAACAAGTTGTCGCACTCGGTGGCCTTCGGGATGATGGAGCGGTAGGAAACCGGATACGGCTTCATCGGCGGCACCTGCACGTCGCCTTCGTTCTCAACCTTGCCGTTCTTCACGATGCGCTGGCAGTTGTGCGAATCCATGTTGTAGGCACCGAGGCCGACGGAGTCGGTGATGGTCTCCACGTAACGACAGTTCTTTTCGCTCATCACGTATTCGCCCACGAGCCGCCGCGCCTCCCGCACATACATTTCACGGGGCCAGCCACCAGTATCCAGGAACTCATCCTTGCACGGCCCCCAGCTCTGCATCTCCTTGCGCATCTCCTCGGGCACGCGCGGGTCCGTGGCGAGGAACGTGCAAAAGCCGCGGATGTAATTCTCGTGCTCCTTCGCGATGCGCTCGCGCGTGGCGTAGTCGGCGTTCGGATAGTCGTAGTTGCGACCAATGAAGTCCGTGCTGAAGCCGCCGTTGTTGTTGATGTCGGTCTTGTGGTTGGGCATCCAAATCGGGTTCCAGAACTGCGCGAGCTTGGGGTTGCGCTTCGCAGCGACGAGCGCTTCGAGGTAGCGGCCGAGCAATTCAAACTGCTTCGCGTCGTAGTTCGCGGGCGGCGTCACGGGGAGGCTGTTGTTCGCGACAGCAAGCAGCGCGTCCCATTTGGGCTTCGGCATCGCAGCAGGCTTTTGCGCGGGCAATCGGTTCTTCGGGTCGGTCGTGAAGCAGAGGCGGTAGTTGTAAGCCTGCGTGGCCTTGTCGCCATCGCCGGGCTTGCCACCGTCGCCGGACTGGATGAACGGCAGCAGGCCGCTCGACGCGTCGCCGGGCTTCACATACGGGTCCACCGGCACGGTAAATTGGTGATGCGGTGTGTTGGCGCGGACGCCGTTTAGCGTCTCGCCATAAACGGAATTCGCCTCGCGCCCGACGTGGAAGGAGCAGCCCGCCTTCGCCAGCAAGTCGCCCTCGTAGGTCGCGTCCATGAACATCTTCGCGCGGAAGACGCGGCCATTCTCCATCGTGATTTCCGTGATGCGCGGGCCGGTTTTGGTCACGGACTTGAGGCGCTGTTCGAGATAAACCGGTGTCTTCGACTCGGCGAGCATCTGAAAAAAAACCTTCTCCGCCACGCGCGGCTCGAAGGTCCACATCGTCGCGTCCGCGCCGCCCAGCGAACTCGCGCCCGCCTGCCCGCCGCGCCGCTTGGCGAAGTAATCCGGCGCGGTCTCCAGCGTCCACGACGCGTCCTGCGCGTAGTGCTGTGCGAGTCGGTGGTAGAAATCGCGCGAGATGCCGCCGATGGCCGCCTTGTTGCCGATGTCCGTCGCGCCAAGGCCGCCGGTGGTCAGCCCGCCCAGATACTTCGTCGGGTTGACGAGCACGGCGGACTTGCCCATGCGCGCCGTCTGCACCGCCGCCGCGATGCCGCCGGACGTGCCGCCAAAGATGCAGAGGTCCGCTTCGATGACCTGGGCCTTGACTGCGGCGGACGAGACAGTCAGGGAAAGAGCGAGCACAGTCAGCCACGAGCGTTTCATGTCTCCAGCGTGGCAGGACTGGTGGGGAATTCAATAATCGCCCGGGCACCCGGGGCAGGTCCAGCGGGAGGCTTAAAACCGGATCACAAAGTCCACGGTGAAGCGGTCATCAAAAACACCGCGCGGATTGGTGAGGCTGCGCTCGTAGGCAAAGCCCAGCTCGATCTTGTCATGCAGCTTCGACCGGAAACCGCCCCCCAGCGCGGCCTGAGTGGATCCGGCCGCGCCCGTGGCCCCGAAATTTATCAGGTCAAACCCCTCCACGCCCAGCGCGATCTGCCTGCCCGAGTTGAGCACCGTGAAGGCGTTCGCCGCAATGAACGGCACGAAATACTTGTGTGTGTGGTGGGCGAGCTGAGCGCTGTAATGAAGTTGCGCCGTTTCCTGCGCCATATTCATAGGCAGCCGTGCGCCGACATTCCCCATCAGCGTGAGGTTGCCCCAGCCCTTTGCACCGGAGACAAAGACATCCCACTCGCCGCTGCCATTGCCTTGGAACACGTCCTGGTTGCCAGTGGGCAGTTCTAGTTCCACACCCGGAGTGAGGATGAACTGGTTCTCGCGTTCATCAATGACAGCGTATTTCAGGCCGAGCGAGATGTCCGCCCAGCCGGATGCCTTGGTGAGCGTGGCATCAGGCTTGAAGTCCACATAGCCATCCTTCGTGGCAATGATGGCGAGCCGGTCGGTGACCGCCCACCGCACTTCCACGGCATACACCTGCACGCTGCCACCCACAGGCACATATGCCCCACCGACGGGCAGGGTTTTGCCCAGGCTCTGATAGATGAACAGCGGGCGGATTTCGCTGCGGATGAACGGCTCCTCGAAGAACACCGGGTTGGTGACGGGGGCCGGGGCTTTGGCGGCCCAGTCTTCGGCGCGGGCGCTGGTGGTCACGGCCAACCCGGTGAACAAGGCGAGGGTGGCGATTAGATTTTGAGGGTTCGTTTTCATGGTTTTCAGGATTAGGCGGACGCCGGGTCCGCAAGGGCGGAGCTGACTTAGCTTCTGGAAACCCCGTGCGGGGGGACTGCCACCGACGTCTTCAGTTGATTCGAACACGCGCATTAAAGAACCCCGCCCGCAGGCGTTCGCGTCATTTCTTGGCCGCCGCTTGCTCTGAGTTGCCTGTGTTTGCAGGAACGGTGAGGCTCCTGCTCATACGAGCGGGCAGGGCCTGTCCCGCATTTTTCGCACCACCATCCTGTCATGTCGCAACTTCTCCATAACGCTGTCAGTCTGCACTACGAGCTCCATGGCGACAAAGGCGAGCCGGTGCTGCTCATTCAGGGAGTCGGCGTCATTGGCAACGGCTGGAAGCCGCAGGTGGATGGACTCGCTGCCAGTCACCGGCTGCTGACCTTTGACAACCGGGGCATCGGCCAAAGCACAGCGCCCGCTGGCAAATCCCTTGCGATCGAGCAAATGGCCGATGATGCCGCCGCACTTGTGCAAGCCGTTGGCTGGGATTCCTGCCACGTCATCGGACACTCGATGGGTGGTGTCATCGCGCAGCGGCTGGCGCTCACTCACCCACGTCGCGTCAAGAGCCTCGCCTTGCTATGCACGGTGGCGCGCGGAGCGGACGCTGTCCGCATGACGCCGCAGATGATTTGGACCGGGCTCCGCACCAACATTGGGACAAGAGCAATGCGTCGCCGGGCTTTTCTCGAGCTGATTTGCCCGAAGGAATTTCTCGCCACCGCCGACTGCGAGGCGCTGGCCTTTGAGCTGGCACCCTTGTTCGGCCATGATCTTGCCGAGCAGCCGCCCATCGCGATGCGACAGGCGATGGCACTGCGAAAGCATGATTGCTCCAGGGAGCTGGCGAAGCTGGCTGGCATGCCAACACTCGTCGTCAGTGCGGAGCACGATCCCATCGCTCCGCCCCGGTTTGGCCGGCAGCTCGCCGCACTCATCCCGGGCGCGCGCTTCGTGGAAATCTCCGCCGCCTCACATGGCGTTCCCATCCACCGCGCGGCCGAGATCAACCCGTTGATTGCGGGGTTTATCCAGTCGGCGAAGGCTGGCTGAAGACGCACTGCCGCGCGCGGACGGCCGCGCTGTCCTTCAGGCTGTGGGGCGGGCTACTTCTTCTTCAACGTCGCCAGATACTCGAGCAGGTCCACCAGTTCCTGGGTGGTCATGGTTTGCTGGAGGCCGGCGGGCATGATGGAGAGCTTGCTTTGCTGGCGGCGGGCAAGCGTGGATTTTTTGAGCTTCGTCACCACGCCGCCGACGGTCTTCACGGACAAGTCCTCGCCGGTC
>CAIPBN010000054.1 GCA_903863315.1 uncultured Verrucomicrobiota bacterium
CTGCAGGCCCTGCATTCAAGTATTACACTAATTGTGTCCTTGAGTCTCAAGGAACTCTCTCCGAAGACGTTTGCACAGTCGTAGAGGCGCTTCAGGCCGGCGTCGGTCATTTCGGTGAGCTTGGCCAAGTCTTTCTTCGCACCGAGATTCGGCGGAGCAGCTCCACCCGCACGGGCTTCAATCCCGCCGAAGACCCGGCTCATCACGTCCTCAGGCTGGAGGCCGAGGTCCTTCAAGGTCTTCGCCGTCACGACCGCCGGCAGGAAGCGGCTCATGGTCTGCTCGGTGCAGCCGTAAGGGTAATCAATCAGGTAGGGCAGGGCATCGAGCATCGTCACGGCGAGACTGGGCGCGACCTGCACGACGAGCGTGGTGGTGTCCTTCTTGCGCGCGGCGGGAATGTCCAGTCGCACGGTGATGTCCGAGCCGCGCACCTTGCCGGCCTTGGTGAGGAAGCGCTCAATGCCGTGCTCGTGGACGGGATAGGTCTTCTCCATCGCGTCCGCGTAGTTGCCGCTGATGGCGGTGACCTTGAGCCGTGCGGTGCCGGGGTTCTTCACGTAGATGGCCCAGTCTTCGCGCACCTCGCCATTGGCGGGCACGGTGACGGAGGCGGCGCGTTGGCCTTTCACCACCATGCCGTCCTTGATGCCGACACCGCTGATGATAAGGCCGTCGGCTTCCAAGTTGTTCTTCACCTCAAGCGGCTGGTCGGTGTTGTTGTTGAAGACAGCGGAGACGAGCACCAAGTCGCCCACAGAGAAGAATCGCGGGGCCTGCAACCGCACGATGAGCGGCTGCTTCGTGCGCGTGGTGGAGTTCGCGATGCCGAACTGCGCGCCGCTGCCGACCGCGCGGGCGGTGGCCTTCCAGCCGGTGAGCGAGTCGGGATACTTCACGGGCACGCGCGCGGTGCCGTCCGGGCCGGTCTTCACGTCCGGCAACCAGAGGATGGTGGAGCGGAAGTCGGTGCGGACGATGACGTTTGGTTCTCCGCCATCTTCGCCAGCGGCTTGCTTGTCTCCTTTCGCCTTCTCATCGCGAAGCATAGCTTTTGCGGCGGCCACCGGGGCCGGGGCGGCGGCGAGCGACATCGCGTCCATCGCGACGGCTCCGGCAGGCGCGCTCATCGGCACTGCCAGCCCGCGCATCCGGTTCGCGTTCATGCCTCCGCCGAAGCCAGCCGCCTGCTCCTCCCGCTCTGCGACTGCCTTGCGCAGTTCTTGCACTCCATTTTTGTCGCTCTCGAAACTCCAGTGCCGTTTCTGTGCATCCTTCCGCGCCAGCGCATCGCTCTGTTCCAGCACCATCTTCACGCCGTCCTCCTCCCACTCCACGAGCTTCGCGTAAGACTTCTGGTTGAACGTGCTCTGCGTCTGTGTGCGTTGCTGGCGCTTTGTGCCGAAGTAGAACTGCCGCGGGTCGCCCGCGTAGTCGCTCTGGATGTAATAGACCGACTCGTCCACGAGGCCCACGGCCACCTCAGCAGCGACGGGCTTCCCCTCGTGGTCGCGCGCGGTGACGAGCAGAGTGCCGTCCTCGCGCGGCTGGTATTGGGTGCGGTCGGGCTTCACGTCCACGGTGAGGAAATGCTTCGTGGGCGGCACGATGACCTGCTTCGTGTCCAGGTGAACCTGCTTGTCCGCGACCATCGCCGCGCTGAGGAACACGTTCGGGACATGGGCGTCGCTGAGTTGCAACTCGACCAACTTCACCGTGCCCGTGAGATGCACGACTTGGTGGCTGATGAGTTCGTCCGCCTCGACGGTGAAGAGCACGTAACGGTCGTTGCTGTTCGCCACGAGCATCACCGGCGCCTTCTGCCCAGTGCGGAACGTGTCGCGGTCCACGATGATTTCCACGCCGCCGTGGCGGTAGCCGAGTTCCGCCGTCGCGTTGTTCGCCACCCACACTGTCGTCTCCGTGCGGATGGGCTGCGGCGGGCGGTTCGGGAAGGTGTCTTCCGTCAGCCACGTCACCTTGTAATAGCCTTCGCGCTCCGGTGTGAAGACCAGGTCGACCTTGCCCTCGGCGTCGGTCTTGAGCGTGCGCGTGAGAATGTCGTCGCTGTGGTAGCCACGGAACTTCAACCGCCACGGACGTTGCCCCACTGGCGGCGCGGGCGGGAACTTCCCATCGCTTTGCAGCGCCTTCAGCTCGGGGCCTTTCACTTCCTTGCCCGCCGGGTTCACCCAGATTTCTTCCCAGCGCTCGCGCGTGACTTTGACGAGCCCCTCGATTTGCGCGGGCTGCTCGTTGGCGTCCTGCGCGCGGAAGTTCACCGTCGCCTTGTCGCCGGGCTTGTGGAGGTTGTGCTCGGGCTTGGCGTGGACGTAGTAGCGCTGGCGCGTGACGCGCACGGTGCCGCTGCCGGTGATTTCGCGCCGGCTGGCATCCACCACGCGCGCCTCGATGCGGAACTCGAAGTCCTGCCCGTAGTCCTTCGGCGACTCGAACTCCAGCGTCGCCTTGCCCGTCGCGTCGGTCTTGAGCGTCTCACGTTTCAGGATTTGCCCGCCACCGCCGCCGCGCCAGCCGCGTCCGCGTCCGAAGCGCCCCTCGTTCTCCTCGTAGAACCAGCCGAACTCGCGCGGCTCCTTCCACGCGAAGTAATACGGGTCTTGATGCACGATGACCTCGACCGTCGCGTTCGCCACCGGCCCGCCGAAGTAATAATCCGCCTGTATGCTGACCTCGACCTTGTCGCCGGTGCGGAAGGCTTTCTTTCGCCCGTCCACCTCCGGCGTCTGCACGGCGACCTTGAACTCGGGCAGCTTGTATTCCTCCAGCCGGAAGAGCGTCGCACCGCCGATGTGCGCGTTGTTGCCCTTGTCGCGGAACTGCACGTGATACTCGCCGAGCCGCTGCTGCTCCGTAAGTTCGAGCGACGCCCAGCCGGTGCCGAACTCGTTCAGCTTGAGGTCGCCTTCCTTCACCTTCGCACCGTCCGGGCCGGTGATGCTGTAGGCGATTGTCACATTCGCGGGCGTGGAATAAACCGAGCCGTTGTAGCGGCGCACGATAGCCTTCCACTGCACCGTCTCCTTCGGGCGATACGCCGGGCGGTCGGTGAAGGCGTAGACGCGCCACGCCTCGCTCGGGTCGCGATAGGAGTAAGTGTTGCCGGGGCTGAAGGCCTGTTTGTCGCCCGCGACGGCGGCGGCGAAAATCTCGACGTTGTTGTTCACCTGTCGCGTGACTTCAAACACGGCGAGGCCGTCCCTGTCCGTGACCTTGTCCTGCGAACGCGCCTCCCACTTGTTGTTCCCCACGTGCCAGCGCTCCCAGACGCGCGCCTTGGCGTTCGCCAGCGGCTTACCGGAGAGGGCGTCCGTGACGAAGACCAACGCGGTCTTGCCGGATGTTTTCAACACCAGTGCCGCATCCGTCACCAGCACCAGCTCGCGCGCCGACTGTCCGCCGCCCTGCGCTTCGAGCACGTAAGCGCCGGGTCGTAGCTTGCCATCCACGCGCAGCGCGGCGTTGCCGGGGCGGTAGTCGCCCTTGTCCTTCGTGTCGTGCTCCCACGATTTCGCCTTCTCGCGACCGGCGAGGTCAATAGTCTGAAGCCACGACGGCCGCCGGTTGCCGTCCAATGTTCCGAGGTTCACGTCCTTGGTGAGGTCCACCGGATAGAGCGCGAGCTCGACGCGCTTCACGTTGCGCCAGTTGAGGTGATACTGAATCTCCGAATCTGGCAGGAAGATGTGCGAGACGCCGACGCCGAGGTTCACCTGTGTGATGTTGCGAATTTGCTGCTGCGCCTGCTCCCAGTAACGTGTCTCGCCCTTCTGGAACTCTGCGACGAGCCGGCGGAACAGCGCGAGCGCCTTCACGTAATCCTGCTCCTGCGTCCAGTTGCCGTCCTTGAGCGGCA
>CAIPBN010000055.1 GCA_903863315.1 uncultured Verrucomicrobiota bacterium
CCCAGTCCACGGCGGCGCGGTTGGCGATGTGCGGGGCGTTGAGCAGCGCGGTTACATTGGTGTTGTCCACGAGCGAGTAGCGGGTGAGCGGGGCGGATCCGTTCTTGAAGGAGGACCAAGCGCAGAAGTAGGCCGCGCGCGGCAGGGTGACGGCGAGGTTCGTCGCCAGAATGTTCAGGTCCCACGCGTTGGTGTTGATGTTCGCGTTGGCCTCGGTGAGACCGAACGCCTTGGGATAGGCCCGAAACAGGTCGTCCATCGGGAAGCGGAACTGGAAGGTCGAGTTGTAAACGCTCGGCCCGACGACATCCACGACCTCGTCGCCCGGATAGTAGTAGTCCATCGGTAGCAAGTCGTGTGTGGCCTCGCTCGGGTGGAAAATCCACAGCAGGTTGTTCAAGCCCCGGACGCGCGTGAAGTAGTCGTGGACGCCGCGGTAAAGCGCGACGTAGTCGGCGCGGGGGCGCTTGTGCCACCACAGCCAACTGCCGTTGTTCTCGTGCAGGATGGTGAAGAGCACGACCACGCCGGCGTCGCGCAACTGCTGGAGGCCATCGGCGCACAGGTCGAGCGAGCGCATCCAGTTCGTGTAGGTGGCCGTGCCGGGCGTGAAGAGCGTGGCGAGGTTTACCACGTTGGTCAGGTCGCCGGGGTGGCCGTTGCTGACCGGGTTCGGGGGCGCGTAGTGGACGAGCACCAGCCCGCCAGCCTGCCAATGGCTGATGGCCAGGGGGTTCATCGCAGCGGCTTGCAAGTTCGTGGGCGGCACCTCGTAAGTGACCTGCATGACGGCCGGGGTGTGGCCGGTTTGCTGGGCGAGGTTGAGGAAGAAGTTCGTGTATTCGCCCTGCACGCCGAGGTAGCCGCCGCTGAGCGTCTGACCGGAGAAGCAACGGTTCGTTGGCTGGCTGGGCGCGAGCGCCAGGCGCAGGAGGACTTGGCGCGCGGCATCGGTTGCGTTGGTGACGGATGCCTTGCCGGGGAAACTCGCGCGCATCGTCGGGTCGGTCGCAGCCCAATACTCCTGCAAGTTCGTGTAGCCATCGCCATCGCGGTCCCACGCGGCATCGGCGGCGGCGAACGGGTCGAGGCCGTGGCGGATTTCCCAGCCATCGGGGATTCCGTCGCCGTCGGTGTCAGCCAGATTGGGATTCGTGCCGAGGGCGAGTTCCTCCGCGTTCGCGAGCCGGTCGCCGTCGTTGTCCGGCTGAAGCGAAACATCGTCGAGCAGGTAGGGCGGGAAGACATTTTCGACCAACTGGCCGGCCTCGAAGTAAAGCAGCGCATTCGTCGGCGTGCTGCTCCACGTCACGGTTTGCACGCCTTCGAGGAAGCTCCACTGGTTCGTCTGCGCCTCGCGAAGCTGCCGCTCGGCCAGAAGAAACCGACTCGTTACGCCGCCTGGCTCGGTCAGCACCAACCGCACGCGGACGCTGGTGGGCAGGTCGCTCTTGAACCATGCGCGGGTTACGTAGCGCTGGCCGGAGCCGTTCGCGAGCAGCGCGGCGAGCACGTTCTGCGCGAGGCCGTTGGTCGCCCCGTTGCGATTGGTGACGGAGAGGGCGCTGCCGCCACTGTGGCCGGGCGAGACGACCGTTCGCACGGTCGCGAGCGGACCGTAGTTCACCCAGCCTGTGAGCGCGGACTCGAAGCCGCCGTTGGCGACCAACTCGTTCGTAGGGAGGACGGGAGGCGGAGGCGGAGGCAACGCGGGTAACTCCGCCTGCCAGTTCACTTCGCCGCGCGTGACGACCAACGGGTGCGCCATCAGGTTGCTCGCGTTCACGTTGTCCACGATGGCGATGAACTGAGTGTTGGTGCCGGCGGTGATGTTGTTCCACGGCACGAAGAAGGCGCAGCGGGAAATCGTGTTCGTCACGCCGTTGAGATAGGTCAGGTTGTCGAACGTCCCGTCGCGCTTCTGTTGGCTTGGCCCGGCCTGCGGCACGGCGAAGATTTTTCCCGAGCGGCTCCAAATCTCGTCGCTGCGGAACGGCAGCGCCCAGTCGTCGTCGTAGAAGTTGTGCCCCACCACGTCCACCACGTCGTCGCCGGGATAGTAGTAGTCAATCGGCGTGCCGGAGCTGGTCGTGCCGCCCACGAGATGCACCGTCTGGTCCGGCTCGAAAACCCAGAGCAGGTTCGTCAGGCCGCGCGTCTGCGTGAAGTAGCCGTGCAGGTCGCGCCACAGCGAGATGTAGTGGTCGCGCTGGAGATTGCCCCACCAGAACCACGTGCCGTTCATCTCCGCGAACGGCCGCCACAACACCGGCGCGCCAGCATCGCGCAAGGTGGTGAGGCTGTCGCCAATGGTCTGCCGCCACGCGAGGTAATTGCTGCGCGCGACCTGGTTCGTGGCCAGCGCGGGTGCTGGGTTTAGCAGCTCGGGGATGTCAATCAGCGTGGGCACCGAGGCCGCGCCAAACTTGCCGCTCCACGGATTCCACGGCGCCCACTTGATGAGCACCAATCCGCCGTTGGTCCACGTCTCCAACGCGTAGGGCAGGACGCCAGCGGTCTGGACGGGCACATTCGTGACGGTGCTCTCGGCGGTGAAGCTCACCAGCCCAGACCACTGCCCTGTGCGCTGCTGGAGCCGCACGACGAGGTTGGTCCATTCCGGCGCGGTGTCGGTAAGATGCTGGCCGACGAGCACGCGGTTGGTCGTGGCGAGCGGGAGCTTCGCGAGATACTTGAGCACGGCGGTGGCGTTGGTGGTGAGCGCGGCGTGCGTGGGCTTGCCGGGGAACGAGAGCGCATTCGTCGCGCTCGTCGCGGTGCGGAACTCCTGCCAGTTGGTGAATCCGTCGTTGTCCGGGTCCGCCGTCGCGTCGGCCGCGAGCGGGTTGGTGCCGGAGAAAACTTCCCAGCCATCAGGCAAGCCATCGCCGTCGGTGTCGGCGTTGGTTGGACTGGTGCCAAAGCCGCCTTGGGCCACGGGAACTTCCTCCTCGTCCCACAGGCCGTCGCCATCCGCGTCCGGGCGAATCGCGAAGTCATCGAAAATGGCGTCGGGATACGCCTTGCCGGCCGCCTCCTGCTTCATGCCGCACTCGACGTAGAAGAGCGCATCCACGAGTGCGCCCGGCCAGGCGATGACCTTCGTGCCACTGACGCGCTTCCACGCGTTCGTTGAGCGCACGACGCGCTCGGCGAGCAGGAGGCGGTTCGTCACGACCACGCCGCCGTTGTCGCTCGTGATGCGCACCCACGCCCGGACCGTCGTGGGCGCGGCGACTTGCACCGCGAAGCGCGTGGTCCACGTCCCGCCGTTGGTCACACTGGCGAGCGCGGTAGTTACAGTCTGCTGGGGGGCGTTGGTGAAGTTGGCGCGGTTGAACACGCGCAGCGCGTTCGTGCCTGCGTAGGCCGTGCTGACCTGCTGGTAGCGCGGCGCGCCGCCCGCGAGCGTCCAGCCCGTGACGGCGGACTCGAAGGAGCCGTTGGTGAGCAAGTCCGCCGCGATGGCGAAGGTGTGAGTGAAGCCGACCAGACCGAGGGCGAGCCAAGTGCGCGTGTTCATCGCATGGTCATAGCGCGCGCGGGAAACGCTGTTACAGGCAGCGGCTCAGGTGTTAACTGTAGTCTGCACCGAGGACTACGGGCATTCCCCGATCCGAGATTTGCGCTGGCTTAATAATCCCTTAACAATTCGCCCCTTGAATTAGAGCTGAACATCATCAGGCGACGGCCGTCGGCAGGACCCGCTTTTGCACCGTAACCACCAGCCGGCTCCGTCGTCGCCATATGGACAGCAGTCGCACCAACTTATGAACCGCCTCTCCCAACTTGCCCTCTCCGATGAGGGCTTCGTCTTCGACCCGCAGACGGGCGACAGCTTCCAAGTCAGCGAGACTGGCATCGCCGTGCTGCGCGCCCTCAAGGAAGGCCGCAGCGACGAGGAAATCACCCAGCAGCTCGTCGCCCACTTCGAGGTCTCGCCGGAAGAGGCGCGGCGCGATTGCACGGACTTCCGCGGCCAGCTCAAGAACTTCGGCCTCGCCTGACCATGAAAGACCTCGCCATCGGCGTCTCCGGCATCAATGCCGTGGACAACCCCGGCCCCGGCGTCGGCGTCGCGCGCTCGCTCAAGGAGGACGCCAGCCTCAACGCCCGCATCATCGGCCTCGCCTACGACGCGATGGAGCCGGGCATTTACATGGATTGGGTCGTGGACCGGTCGTTCATCATGCCGTATCCGTCGGGCGACGGCGGAGCTTACTTCGACCGGCTGGCTTACATCCGCGACCAGCACGGGCTGGATCTCATCATCCCGAACCTCGACGCGGAGTTGCCGCTCTATCTCAAGCGCGCGGGCGAGCTGAAGGACATGGGCATCGCGACGTTTTTGCCGTCCATGGAGCAGTTCAAACTGCGCGGGAAGGACAAGCTCGCCGAGGTCGCCGATCGTATGGACATCAAGCTGCCCAAGACGAAGGTCTGCACGTCGCTGGAGCAGCTCCACGAGGCGGTCGAGGAGCTCGGCCTGCCCGTGATGGTGAAGGGCAGTTTCTACAAGGCCTACGCGGCTTACACGCCGGCGCAGGCCGTCGGACACTTCCACGCGCTCGTGGCGGAGTGGGGTTATCCGGTCATCGTGCAGAGTATCGTCAGTGGCGAAGAGCTCAACGTCATCGGCCTGGGCGACGGCGAAGGCGGCTCGCTCGGCCTCGTGGGCATCAAGAAAATCAGCGTGACCTCACTAGGCAAAATCTGGACGGGCGTGACCATCAAGCACGCGGCGATGATGGAGGCGGCGAACCGCTTCATCCGCGAGCTGAAGTGGCGCGGGCCCTTCGAGCTGGAGTGCATCGTGAAGGGCGACGACGTGTATCTCATTGAGATTAACCCGCGTTTTCCGGCGTGGGTTTACTTCGCCACCGGCGTGGGCGTGAACCTCCCCGCCCGCCTCGTCCGTGCCGCGCTCGGCGTGGACCAGCCGCCCGCGCCGGACTACGACGCCGGTAAGCTCTTCGTCCGCTACAGCTACGAGTTGGTGACGGACATGGTGAAGTTCCAGCAAGCGGTGACGCGGGGGGAAGTCGGATGAACTCACTGCCCCCTCCAGCTCTTAATCCTAATCTTAATCCTGCTCCTCCCTCGGTTGGACTAAGCGGAAAGAGCAGGATTAAGATTAGGATTAAGAGCACGAGCCGAGCAGTTCAGAACCACCCTGCCTAAACCCTATCCGCTAGACCCCAGACCCGAGACCCCGTTCCCCATCTCCTATTCCCTATGATTAAGCGCCCCTACGAAAAACCCGTCATCAACAAGCTCCGCTCCGGTCTGATGAACAAGTTCGGCTGGAGCCCCGCCTACGCCCGCAAGGTCCGCACCGCCATTGACGGCGTGAGCGTGGACGAACTATGCGGCCAGTTCGGCTCGCCGCTCTTCGTTTACAGCGAGCGCACCGCTCGGCGCACGTATCGCCAGATGTTCACGGCCTTCTCCACGCGCTACCCGAACGTCGTCTTTGGCTGGAGCTACAAGACCAATTATCTTCAAGCCATTTGCGCGCTCATGCATCAGGAAGGCGCGATTGCCGAGGTCGTCTCCGCTATGGAATACGACAAAGCCCGACTGCTCGGCATCCCGGGCGAGCAAATCATCTTCAACGGCCCGCACAAGCCCATGGCCGCGCTGGAGAAAGCCGTTTCCGAAGGCGCGGTCATCAATGTGGACAACCTCGACGAAATCGTGGACCTCGAGACCGTCGCCAAGAAGTTGAACCGCACCGTCCACATCGGCATGCGGCTCAACCTCGATGCCGGCATCTACCCGCAATGGTCGCGCTTCGGCTTCAACCTCGAAAGTGGCCAAGCGCTCGACGCCGCCAAACGCATCGCCCGCGGCGGCCGGCTCAAGCTCAACGGCCTGCACTGCCACATCGGCACGTTCATCATGGACCCGCAGGCCTACGCGCGCGAAATCACCAAGATGGTGAAGTTCGGCTACGAGCTGAAGGAGGCGTTCGGCTTCGAGATGGAGTCCTACGACATCGGCGGCGGCTTCCCGAGCAAGAGCCGGTTGAAGGGCGTTTACCTCCCGCCCGAGGTCGCGATTCCTGGCATTGATGAATTCGCCGAAGCCATCACGCACGCGTTCTCCGAGGCGCTGAAGCCCGGCGATTTCCCCAAGCTCATCATCGAGTCGGGCCGCGCCGTGATTGACGAAGCGGGCTACCTCATCACGAGCATCGTCGCCGCGAAACGCCTTGCCGACGGCACGCGCGCCTACGTGGCCGATGGCGGCGTGAACCTCCTGTTCACGGCCTTTTGGTATAAGTTCAACGTCGAGCTGGACCGCGAAGTCGGCGGCATCAACGAGACCAGCGTCATCTACGGCCCGCTGTGCATGAACATCGACGCGATTGACGAGGGCATCCAGCTCCCGCCGCTCAAGCGCGGCACGCGGCTCATCTTCTCGCCCGTCGGTGCCTACAACAACACGCAGTGGCTCCAGTTCATCGAGTATCGCCCCAACGTCGTCCTCGTGACCGAGAAGGGCGAAGTCGAAATCATCCGCGAAGCCGAAGACATCACCGACATCCAGCGCCGCGAGCGGCTGCCGAAGCATCTGGAACTGAAAAATGGGAAGTGAGGTGGCCGCGAAAGGGCGCAAAGAGCACAAAGGATGAAAAGCAACGTCCAACGTTCAACGCCCAACGCTCAACGCTCAACGTGCGGTTCGTCCACTCCGGCGCGTGCGTCCGCCCATTCGTTCAATGTTGGAAGTTGGAAGTTGGAAGTTGAACGTTTCAGCCTTCCCTCTTTGCGCCCTCTGCGCCCTTTCGCGGCAAAATGAAACCCCTCCTGCACGCCGTTTTCCGCAGCTACGCCGAGGTTTTCTTCCTCCAGGGCGGCATCGTCGGTTTCCTGCTGTTCGGCATCACGATGCTGAACTTCCGGCTCGGCCTCGCGGGCTTTGTCGCTGTGCTCGCGGCCTACGCGTTTGCGCGCGTCATCGGCATGGGCAAGGTCTTCCTCGAGTCCGGCTTCTACACCTGCAACCCCCTCCTCGTCGGCCTCTCCGTAGGCCACCTCTTCCAGCTCAACGCCCTCGGCCTCTTCTTCTGCGTCGCCGCCGGTGTGCTCACGCTGCTCGTCACCGTCGCGCTCGCGAACGTCTTCACCACCTACCTGCGCCTGCCGCTTCTGAGCCTGCCGTTCGTCGTCGTCAGCTCGCTGGTTTACATGGCGTCGCTGCGCTACGGCAACCTCCTCGCCGCCCCCGCGCACCAGCCCGCGTGGCTCGCCGACGACCTCGGCCTCCCGCTCGCGCTCGCCGGTTTCTTCAAGGCCTTTGGCTCGCTGCTCTTCACCCCGAGCGTCATCGTCGGCGCGGGACTGGCGGCGTTGATTCTCTCCCGCTCGCGCATCCTCTTCCTGCTGGCTGCACTTGGTTACTTGGTGGGAACGACCGTCCGCCACTGGATGCTCGGCTCGGCGACGAAAGCCTACACCGACCCGCTCAACTTCAACTTCCTCCTCATCGCGATGGCCGTGGGCGGCGTGTTTCTCATCCCGTCCGTGCGAAGTTATTTGCTCGCCGCCATCGCCGTCGCGCTCGCGCCCATCGTGATGGATGCCATCGCGGGCTTTTGGAGCTACTACGGCATTCCCGCGTTCACGCTGCCGTTCGCCACGGTCACCCTGCTCGCGCTTTACACGCTCGGCCTCGTCGGCAGTCCGCTCATCGCCACGCGCATCGGCCTCACGCCCGAGGAGACCCTCGACACCCATCTCGCCAACCGCCTCCGCTACCCCGGCTCCGAGCGCACGCTGCTGCCGCCCTTCGCCGGCGCGTGGACCGTGTGGCAGGCCTTCGACGGCGCGTGGACGCACAAGGGTGCGTGGCGCTACGCCTACGACTTCGTCCTCACCGACACCGACGGCAAGACCCACGCGAACACGGGCACGAAACTCGAAGACTACTTCTGCTTCAACAAACCCGTCCTTTCCCCCGTGCGCGGCCGCATTGTCGCCGCCGTGGACGACTTCCCCGACAGCCCCATCAACGACCCCGACAAGGTCAACAACTGGGGCAACCTCCTCGTCATCGCCGAGCCGCGCGGCTGGCACGTCGAGCTCTCGCACTTCGCCGCGAAGTCTCTCCGCGTGAAAGTCGGCGACTGGGTCGAGCGCGGCACCGTGCTTGGCCTCTGCGGCAACTCCGGCTACTCCCCGCAACCGCACATCCACGTCCAAGCCCAGCTCACCGAGACGCCCGGCGCGGCGACCGTGCCCTTCAGCTTTGTGAGCTACGTCGAGGACGGCATCGCCCACGCGAACGACCTCCCGAAAGTCGGCGGCAAAGTCGAAGCGCTCTACCCGAACAAACGCCTCGAGTCCGTCACCAACTTCGTCCTCGACGAGACCTACCGCTACGTCGTGAAGCGCAAGGGCCGCGCGACCGATGACCTCGTGCTCACCGTCCGCATGGCGCTCGACGGCACGTTCTACTTCGACTCCGGCACGGGCCAGCTCTTCTTCGGCCGCTTCGAGGGCACTTACTTCGCCTTCCGCTGCGACGGCGCGGACCCGCGTCTGCGCGCGCTGTTCCTCGCGTTGCCCCGGATGCCGCTGGCCTGCCGCGACGGCCTTACCTGGCACGACCACGTGCCCGTCGGCCTGGTGGCCAGCGGGTTGCGCGGCGCGCTGGTGGGCGTGGCGAGTTCGTTCTGGCACCGGCTCGCGCGCGTGCGCGTGACCTCGCGCTTCGTCGGCGAGCACCGCGTGGAAACGAGCGTCAAATCCCGCGCCCTCGGCGTGAAGCAAACCGGCAGCGTCACCTTCGACCGCAACAAAGCCTTCGCCACCGTGAGCTACGGCGGCTGGGAACTCACGCGGAGGGACGATGCGAAGTGACCTCCAATCGGTAGGAGACGACGTGAGGAGTCTCACTTCGTTGAGCGGGAACGTGCGAGTCTCCGCACGTCGTCAACGACCCAGTGAACCGACAGAGCTTTCAACCCTTCTCCCTCACCCCAGCCCTCTCCCGCTGGGAGAGGGGGCCACGCAGGCCGCGTTGGTTAGCAAGGGGATGCTGCGGGTGGTCGAGGGCGG
>CAIPBN010000056.1 GCA_903863315.1 uncultured Verrucomicrobiota bacterium
CCCAGAGGAAATTGAACTGGTCGGCGGGGATGACGAGCTTGCCCTGGGTCTTGAGCACGTCGGCGCAGTAGAGGCGAATCTTGCCGAGGATTTCGCAGGCGTTGAGCCACTGGTCGGCGGCGAAGAGAATCAAGTCGCCTTCCTCGATGGCGAGCTTGGTCTTGAGCGCGGTCTTCTCGGCCTCGGTGAAGAACTTCACGATGGGGGATTTCCAGTCGCCGTTCTCGACCTTGATGTAGGCGAGGCCCTTCGCGCCAAAGCTCTTGGCGTATTCGGTCATGGTCTCGATTTGGCCCTGGGTGGCGCCGGCCATGCCTTTGGCGTTCATGGCCTTGACCACACCGCCGCTGGCAATCGCGCCGGAGAAGACCTTGAAGGTGCTCGCGCGGAAGTCTTCGGTGAAGTCCACGAGCTCCATGCCGAAGCGCGTGTCGGGTTTATCAATGCCGTAGCGGTTCAAGGCTTCTTCGAAGCTGATGCGCTTGAAGGGCGTGGGGATGTCGATGTTGAGAGCGGTCTTCCAGACGCGCTTGAGCAGGCCCTCGATGAGCGCGTAAATGTCTTCGCGTTCGATGAAGCTCATCTCGATGTCCACCTGGGTGAACTCGGGCTGGCGGTCGGCGCGGAGGTCTTCGTCGCGATAGCAGCGGGCGAGCTGGAAGTAGCGCTCCACGCCGCTGACCATGAGGATTTGTTTGAACTGCTGCGGCGACTGCGGCAGCGCGTAGAACGTGCCGGGGTCGCGGCGATTCGGCACGAGGAACTCGCGCGCGCCTTCCGGGGTCGATTTGAAGAGCGTGGGCGTCTCGACTTCGAGGAAGCCCTGTTCGTCCATGAACACGCGCGTGGCGGTGGCGACCTTCGAGCGGACGCGAAGGTTGCGCGCCATCTCGGGGCGGCGGAGGTCGAGGTAGCGATATTGGAGGCGCAGCTCCTCGTTGACCTTGTTGGCGACCTCGGGGTCGTCCACGGGGAAGGGGAGGACGGCGGCGTGGTTGAGCACGACCATTTCCTTCACGAGCACTTCGACTTGGCCGGTGGCGATTTTATCGTTGTTCGTGCCAGCGGGGCGGACGCGGACCTTGCCGATGATTTCGATGACGGACTCGGCGTGCAGGTGCGTGGCGATTTCGAAGACCTCCTTGGACAAGTCCTGCGGGTCGAAGACCGTCTGCGTGCGGCCCTCGCGGTCACGGAGGTCGATGAAGAGGACGCCGCCGAGATCGCGGCGGGAGTGGCACCAGCCGGTCAAAGTGACGGTCTGCCCGGCGTGTTCCGGGCGCAATTCGTTGCAGTGATGCGTGCGTTTCATGGTAGCGGTCAGCAGTCAGCTTTCAGCGGTCAAAGGCCACCGAAAGGACGCGGACTTTGGCGGGAAGAGCAGGGGATTCAAAGGAAAAATCCGAGCATGCGGGACGCCGCGGCAGGCAAGCGGGAACGCTTGCGGCATGGGAATGTTGGTAAAAACCGGTGGACGTCAGGCCTTCACGGCGGTTCTTCCCCGCAGCCAGGCGACGGTCACGACGGTCAGGGCGGACACGAGGACGATGAGCGTGGCGAGGGCGTGAATGTCCGGGGTGAGGCCGCGCTTCACCGACGAATAGATCAGGATGGGCAGCGTGGTGGATCCGGGGCCGCTGGTGAAGAAGCTCACCACGAAATCATCCAGGCTCAACGTGAACGCCAACAGCCCGCCCGCCACGATGCCCGGCATCATCAACGGGAGCGTCACATGGCGAAACGTCAGCCACGGCCCGGCACCGAGGTCGGCGGCGGCCTCCTCCAGTTGCGGGTCGCAATCCTCCATGCGCGCCCGCACGACGATGGCGATGAAGGGAATCTGCAACGTGATGTGGGCCAGGATCATCGTGGTCATGCCCAGTTCGAAGCCGGCGAGGAATCTTCGCACCAAGGCGAAGAACAGCAGCAACGCGACAGCCATGACGATGTCCGGAATGAAGACGGGCACGTGGAGGACATGCTGGAACAATCCCTTGCCCGGGAAGTTGTAGCGGCTCATGCCGTAGGCGAGCGCGGTGCCGAGCAGCGTTGCGAAGAAGGTGCTGGTGCAGGCGAGTTGCAGCGTGTTCACCGCGGCGGCGGTGGCCTGATAGTTGTCGAACAGCCGGACATACCAACCGATCGTGAAACCTCGCCACTCGATGCCATACCGGGCCGCGTTGAAGGAATACACGATGACGATCGCGATGGGGGCGTAGAGGAAAAGGAGAACCAGCAGGGAGGCGAAGCCGGTCAAGGGGAAGCGACGATTCATGGCAATCCGACCTCCTTGTGGCCACGGGTGACGCGGGTGTGCAGCCATACGCCCAGAAACATCACCAGCAAGGCGGTCACGGCGATGGCGGAGCCGAGCGGCCAGTCCCGGCTCGCACCAAACTGCTGCTGCACGGCGTTACCCAGCAGCGCCACCTTCGCGCCGCCCAGCAGGTCCGGAATGACGAACTGTCCGGTGGCCGGCAGGAAGACGAGGATGCAACCCGCAATCATGCCGGGGCGGATCTGTGGCAGGATGGCGTGCCGGAAATTTTGCAGGGGGCTCGCACCCAGATCAGCCGCCGCCTCGGTGAGCGACCAGTCGATCTTTTCCACGCTCGCGTAAAGCGGCAGCACCATGAATGGCAGGTAGTCGCAGACCATCGCCAGCATGACCGCAGGCCAGCCGGGATAAAGCGCCTCCCCCGCGCGCAACAGTCCGGCGGCGGTGAACAGCTTGGCCATCACGCCACCGGGGGCGAGCAGCAACTGCCAGCCATAGGTGCGGATCAGGAGGTTGGTCCAGAAGGGGATCACCACCAGCGTCAGCGCCGCGCCTTTCCACCTTCGCGGCAACGCGGCGATGTAGAACGCCACGGGCAGGCCGAGCAACAGGCAAAACACCGCCGTGACCAGCCCGACCAGCAGGCTGCGCAGGAGAATCACCGGCTGCACGGGATCGAAGCCGAGTGCGCCATGGCCGAGCAGGCGGGCGTAATTCTCCCAGGTGAACCGCCACTCAATCTCGCCCGCGTCACCGCGCTGCGCGAAGCTCATCGCGATCACAAACGAGAGCGGCAGGAGGAGGAACAGCGTCATCCAGAGCACGCTTGGCCCGCAGAGCCAGGAGGCGCGGAAGGTGTGTGCGCCCGGCGGCAACGGTTCGCCGAAATGCACGGTGCGCCGCAGCCGGCGGCGCTTACGGGTGGTTGCTCCTGCGGAGGGCGCCATTTCAGCTTTCCATCAGGAAGAAGTTGGCCGGTGGAATGGAAGCCTCCACGGAGTC
>CAIPBN010000057.1 GCA_903863315.1 uncultured Verrucomicrobiota bacterium
CTGCCCGCGCTTTCCGCGCTGCCGAAACTGGGTTGGGACTTCAAAGCCGCGCTCTCGCTCATCACCACCCCGAACGCGCCCAGCGGACGCGGCTTCAGCACGGCGGAGCTGGACGCGCTCTGCGCGAAGTCCAAAGGCGGCGTGGTGCTCGACGAGGCCTACGTGGATTTTGCTCGTGAGAACGCCATGGCCCTCGCCCTCCAGCACCCGCACGTGCTCGTCTCGCGGACGTTCTCGAAAGCCTACTCGCTGTGCTTCCAGCGCGTCGGTTACTTCGTCGGGCACGCCGACCTCATCGCGGCGCTGGACAAGGTGCGCGACAGTTACAACGTCAACGGCCTTGGTCAGGTGGCCGCGCTCGCGACGCTGGACGACCTGCCTCATTACCGGCGCAACTTCCGCCGCATCATCGCCACGCGCGAGCTGGTCACGGCGGAATTGACCGGCCTCGGCTGGGCGGTGCTGCCGAGCCAGACGAACTTCATCCTCGCCAGGCCGCCGCTCTTTCCCGCCGAGGAATGGCTCGCGAAGCTGCGTGCCAAGAAGCTGCTCGTCCGCTGGTTCAAGTATCCCGAGGTGCGCGACTACCTGCGCATCACCATCGGCTCGGAAGCGGAGATGAAGACCTTCGTGCAGACGGCGCGGACGCTCGTTGCGGCAAAGTGAAGCGCCGTGGCCGGCAGGCTGCGGAAACGCGGGATGGGGTGAGGTCTCGGTGGAATTTCGATTGCGCGGCCAGCGGAAGATTTCCAGAGTCATCACCATGAGAATCAACCCGCTTTCCGGCCTTGGCCTCGCCCTGTTCCTCGCCGCCGCCATTGGATCGGTGGTTGCCCAGGACGAAAAGTCGGCGAACACCGTGGCCGTCGAAGTCCCTGCACCCGTGAAGGCCGCCCTTCAAAAGGAGGCCGCCGGCGGACGGATCGTCGAGTTGGGGCGCGTGGAGGAGGACGGCCGGCAGCAATACGAGGCCACGGTCAGCCACGAGGGTTTGGAATACCAGGTCCGGGTGAACTTGCAGGGCGTGGTCGTGCGCGTGGAGTTGAAGGGCTACAACGACACCGAGGACCAAAGCCTCACCCAGCTTCCGGCTGCGGTGCGCGACGCGTTCAAGAAGCTGGCTCGTGGTGGCCAGGTGGAGAACTCGCGCCGGCAGCGCCTGGCCTTCTCATGCGAGACGCGGATCGATGGGCGGCGCTACAGTCTCACGACTGATGAGCAAGGCCGCTTGTTGAAGAAGGAACTACAGCAGGACGACCACGAGAACAAGTAGCGCGGGGCGGCTCAAGTCTCCTGAATCCGGGAGATGCGCGCGCCGAGCTGCTTGAGCTTCTGGTCGATCTTCTCGTAACCGCGATCGAGGTGGTAAATGCGGTTCACCTGCGTGGAGCCCTTCGCGGCCAGGCCGGCCAGCACCAGCGCCGCGCTGGCGCGCAGATCGCTGGCCATCACCGGCGCACCGCTCAACCGCTTGCCCCCCTTCACAATCGCGCTCGGACCCTCGATCGAGATGTCCGCGCCCAGCCGGCCCAGCTCGGCCACGTGGCTGAAGCGGCTCTCGAAGATGCGCTCGGTGATGATGCTGATGCCCGGCGTGAGACACATGAGCGCCATCATCTGCGCCTGCACATCGGTCGGAAACCCGGCGTAAGGCAAAGTGGTGACATCCACCGGCTGAAGCTTGCTGCCCCGCTTGACCACCAGCGCGGTGCCGCGCCGTTCGACCTTCACGCCCGCCTCGCGCAGCTTGTCGATGACGGCGTTCATGTGATCCGGCCGCGCGCCGTGGATGGTGATTTCCCCGTTGGTCATGGCCGCCGCGATGGCGAAGGTGGCCGCCTCGATGCGGTCGGGAATGACTTCATGCTCCGCGCCATGCAGCTCCTTCACACCGGTGATGGTCAGGGTGGGACTGCCTGCGCCCTGAATCTTGGCCCCCATCGCGTTCAGGAAGTTGGCCAAGTCCGTGACCTCGGGCTCGCAGGCGGCGCTCTCGATGATGGTGACGCCCTCGGCCAGCACCGCCGCGCTCATGATGTTCGCCGTGCCCAGCACCGTGGGCCCGGCCCGGCCGCCGAGGAAAATCTCGGTGCCGATCAAACGCGGGGCCTGCGCCCGGACGTAACCCTCGTCCACCACGATCTTCGCGCCCAGCGCACGCAGACCCTTGAGGTGCAGATCAATCGGCCGCGTGCCGATGACACAGCCGCCGGGCTGGGAAACCTCCGCCTTGCGCAGGCGGGCCAGCAGAGGCCCAAGGATGCAGATGGAGCCGCGCATCTTGCGGATTAGCTCGTAGTCGCCGTGGCCCTTGATGCGTCGGGCCTGCACGGTGAACGTGTCGCCCTCGATCTTCACCTCCGCGCCGAGCGACGCGAGGATCTTGGCCATGAACTTCACGTCGCTGAGATCGGGCACATGGCGGATGACGCACGGCTCGTTAGTGAGGAGCGTGGCGGCCATGATGGGGAGCACGGCGTTCTTGGCCCCGCTGATCTGCACGTCCCCGTGCAGCGGCACGCCGCCTTTGATGAGCAAACTGTCCATGAGGAGAGGGTCGTTGCAACGTCCCGCTGACAACCATTGCCGGCGGAAATTGTCAGGCCGATGACGCCAGCCGCACGCAACGGGGGCAAACTAATTCCATTCGTTCGACGCGATAGATTGTCCCGCCGCCGTCAAAATGCCCGTTTCACAGCCCCAACTTCTTAAACCGGCTGTTCACTTCCTTGAAATGGAAGTCGAGTGAGCAGAGGGCTTCGAGTTCGCCTTTCTTGAAGTGCTTCGCGACCTCGGGATCAGCCTGCAACTGGGTGACGAAGTTGGCGTCGTCGCGGCCGGCGTGTTTGACCTCCCAGGTTTTCATGGCGGCGTCCTGGCAGAGCTTGTAGGCGGCTTCGCGGGTCAGGCCTTTGCGGATGAGCGCGAGCAGGACGGTCTGGCTGTTCCACATGCCCAGCGAGAGGCCGAGGTTGCGCTTCATGTTCTCGGGATAGACGGCGAGGCCATCCATCATGCGCGTGAGCAGGCCGAACATGTAATCGAGCAGCGTGCAGGAGTCGGGGAAGATGATGCGCTCCACGCTGCTGTGGCTGATGTCGCGCTCGTGCCAGAGGGCGACGTTTTCCAGCGACGCCATCGCGTTGCCGCGCAACACGCGCGCGAGGCCGGTAAGGCGTTCCCACGTGATGGGGTTGCGCTTGTGCGGCATGGCGCTGCTGCCTTTCTGGCCCTTGGTGAAAGGCTCCTCGGCTTCGAGCACTTCGGTGCGTTGCAGATGGCGAAACTCGACGGCCCAACGCTCGATGCTCGCACCGACGAGAGCCATCGCGAGCTGGAACTCAGCGTGGATGTCGCGCTGCACGACCTGTGTGGCGATGGGCGCGGGGCGGAGCCCAAGCTTCTTGCAGACGTAGGCTTCCACGCGCGGGGACAAGTGCGCGCTGGTGCCGACCGCGCCGGAGATTTTGCCGACGGCCACGACTTCGCGAACGCGCTCCAGCCGCTCCAGCGCGCGCC
>CAIPBN010000058.1 GCA_903863315.1 uncultured Verrucomicrobiota bacterium
GACCCCTTCGAGTTCGGCAGCGCACGGCCGCTGGACTTCGGGCACTGGGCGGCGCACAAGCTGGAGCAGCTCTCCGAATACAAGCTCCGCCACGGCGAGGCGGTCGCCATCGGCATCGCGCTGGACGTGCTCTACGCAAAGAAGATTGGGCTGCTTGACGCCGCGAGCGCGGAGCGGGTGATGGTGCTGCTGGAGAAGCTTGGCTTCGACCTGTTCGCCTCCGAGCTGCTACACACGGACTCGGATGGGAACTTGATGGTGCTCACCGGCCTCACGGAGTTCCGCGAGCACCTCGGCGGCGAGTTGACCATCACGCTGTTGGAGGCGATTGGCCGGGGGGTCGAAGTCCACGAGATGCACCTGCCCAAGGTCGTCGAGTCCATCCAGCGCTTGCAGGAGCGCCACGCGGCGCGGGCGCGGAAAATCGTCGCCGTCGCAGGTTGACACTGGCACGCTGCGGCCTGATGAACCGCACCGCCGTCCTCAACGTTGTCGGCCTCACGGAGTCGCTCATCGGGGAGCGGACTCCGCGCATCACCGCCTTCCGCAAACGGGGTGCGATGGTCAACCTCCGTCCGGCTTTCCCGGCGGTCACCACCACCGCGCAGTCCAACTACCTGACCGGCACACCGCCCGCGCAGCATGGGATCGTGGCCAATGGCTGGTATAATCGCGAACTGGCCGAGGTGCAGTTTTGGAAGCAGTCCAACCACCTGGTCCATGGCCGCAAGCTTTGGGATGAGCTCCGCGCGCTGGACCATCGCTTCACCTGCGCCAAGCTTTTCTGGTGGTATAACATGTATTCCACGGCGGATTACTCGATCACGCCGCGTCCGATGTATCCGGCGGATGGGCGCAAGGTTTTTGACATTTACACCTGGCCCTACGCGATCCGCGACGACATCAAGCGCGAGCTGGGGGAATTCCCTTTCGCCGGTTTCTGGGGTCCCGGTGCGGGTGTGCAGTCCCCTGCCGGCACGCCGGATTGCGCCACGCGATGGATCGCCGAGTCAGCCAAGTGGGTGGAGAAAAAGTTCAAGCCCACGCTCAACTTGGTCTATCTGCCGCACCTCGACTACAACCTACAGCGGCTTGGGCCCAAGCATCCCGACATCCTTCAGGATCTGCGGCTGGTGGACGACTTGGTCCACGAACTGATCCTCTTCTTCGAGAAGCGCGGTGTGCAAGTTGTGCTCCTCTCCGAATACGGCATCTCGCAGGTGGATCAGGCGATCCACCTCAACCGGATGTTCCGCGAGCAGGGCTGGCTGACTGTGAAGGAGGAACTGGGCCGCGAACTCCTCGACGCCGGGGCCAGCCGCGCCTTTGCCGTGGCGGACCACCAGGTCGCGCACATCTACGTCAACGATCCCGCCATCACCAATCAGGTGCGTTCGGCGGTGGAGTTCACGCCCGGCGTCGCCGAGGTGCTGGCGGAGAAGGAGAAGATCGCCGCCGGCATCAACCATCCGCGCGCTGGCGACCTCATTGCCGTGGCGAAGGAGAATGCGTGGTTCACTTACTACTACTGGCTCGACGACGCGCGTGCGCCGGACTTCGCCCGCTGCGTGGACATCCACCGGAAGCCCGGCTACGACCCGGTGGAGCTGTTCATTGACCCTCGGCTCCGCGCTCCCAAGCTCAAGGTCGCCGGCAAGCTGCTGCGCAAGAAACTTGGCTTCCGCATGTTGATGGACGTGATCCCGCTGGATGCCAGCCTGGTCAAGGGTTCGCACGGCTGCCGGCCGGCAAACCCCGCCGACTGGCCGGTGCTGATCACCGAGCAGCACAATCATCTTCCGGCTGCGCAGCTCGATTCGACTGCCGCTTACGACATCATCAAGAACCACGTCTTGGGCCCGTCCCGGTCCTCGCCGCGCGTCTGACCGCCCATGAGCGCACCGGCCGCCCAGGTTGCCCCCGTGCCGACCGCACTGAGGCGGCGGCGCTGGTTGTGGGTGCTGGGTTTGCTGGGGCTCTCGGGCGGGGCGGGGGCAGCATACGCCCGGTTGCGCGAACCCCGCTGGCTGGAAGTCACGCATCAGGTCGTTCCAATCCGACCCTCGGAAACAAAGCCCATCCGCATCTTGCATCTTTCGGACCTGCACGCCTCGGCCTGTGTGCCGCTGGGGTTCATCAGCGAGGCGGTGCGGCTGGGGCTTGCGGAAAAGCCGGATCTGATTTGTCTTACCGGCGACTTCATCACCAAGCATTTCGCCGACTTTGACGCCTATGCGGCCGTGCTGAAGCCGTTGGCCGCCACCGCGCCGGTGTTCGCCTGTCTGGGCAACCATGATGGCGGCAAATGGGCGGGCCGTCCGTCTTATCGCGGCCACGCGGACCACAGCGCCGTCCGTAACTGTCTCGCCGCCAGCGGAGTCAAGGTGCTGCTCAACCAGGCAGTGGAAGTCGTGGTGCGGGACCGTCGGGTGCGGCTGGTAGGAGTCGGTGATCTGTGGGCTGAAGAGTTGCAGGCCGCTGAAGCGTTTGGTGCCAAATCCTCAGAAGCTCCGACCCTGCTGCTCATGCACAATCCCGACGGCAAGGACGCCGTGGCCGGCTTCCGCTGGGATTTGGCCTTGTGCGGGCACACCCACGGCGGCCAGCTCCGCCTGCCTTGGCTGGGCACGCCGTTCGCCCCGGTGCGCGATCATCGCTATGTCGCCGGCCTGAACCGCTGGCGGGACCGCTGGATCTTCACCACGCGCGGGGTGGGCAACCTCCACGGCGTGCGTTTCAACTGCCGCCCCGAAGTCAGCCTCCTCACCTTGAATTGAGATGCGCCCACACCTACACCTCATCCTGCTGGTCGCCGGGGCACTGCTCCCGACCGCCTGCTCCACCGGTGCCAAAATCGCAACCACCGCCGGTTCCGTCGCCGGAAAAACTGCACTGACCGCCCTCACCACGGGTGGGAAAGTTGCCGGGGCAACCGTTTTGGGCACTGCCTCCCTCGCCAAGACTACCGTGACCACCACGGGTTCGGTCGCCACCCCCCTTGCCAAGAGCGCATTTGTGACGGTCGTGGACGGGGCCACGGGGGCTGCGCGGCAAGTTCCCTGGACTTCCGGCATGAAACTTTACACAGCCATGCAAACCGGCGGTGCTTCTCAAGCCGTGGAAGTGCTGCGTGGTGCCCACAAGATCGCGGTCCCACCGCTGGGCCAGCTCAAGGCTGACTCCCCCGGGCCAAGACTGCTGCCCGGCGACATCGTCACCCTGCGCTAGCCGTGCCACCTGGACACGGCTACAGGCGCGGCCGGCACCCTCCGCCACCCAAGACCCACAGCGCGAAAACCCCGAATTGACTGAGTTCCGCCGTTCGTTATGCTCCGCGTCTCTTTATGGCGAAACTAACCGTCCGAGACTTGAATGTGCGTGGCAAGCGCGTCTTTGTGCGCGTGGACTACAACGTCCCCATGGAGGAGAAGGACGGCCAGATGGTCATCAACGACGCCACCCGCATCAAGGAAACGCTGCCGACGCTCGATCTGCTCATCGCTGGCGGTGCGCGCATCATCCTCGCGGCGCACCTCGGCCGGCCCAAGGGCAAGCGCGAGCCGTCCATGTCGCTGCGCCCCGTTGCCGCGAAGCTGGCCGACCTCATCAACCGCCCCGTCGCCTTCGTGGATGACTGCATCGGCGAGAAGGTGGAGAAGACCGCGGGCGCGCTGAAGGAAGGGGACATCCTCCTGCTGGAAAACACCCGTTACTACGATCAGGAAGAGGCCAACGAGCCCGCGTTCTCCGAGCAACTCGCCAAAGTCGCGGACATCTATGTGAACGACGCTTTCGGCGCGGCGCACCGGGCGCACGCGAGCACCGAAGGCGTTGCCCGCATCGTCGCCCAACGCGGCGGCCAGTGTGCGGCCGGCCTGCTCATGGAGCGCGAGCTGAAGTTCCTAGGCGACGAATTGGAAGCTCCGGCCCGGCCGTTCGTGGTCATTCTTGGTGGCGCGAAGGTGTCGGACAAGATTCAGGTCATCGACCGCTTGCTGGAAAAGGCGGACACGATTCTCATCGGCGGGGCCATGGCCTACACGTTCAAGCTCGCGATGGGCTACGGCGTGGGCAAGTCACTCGTCGAGCCGGACGCGACCCGCACGGCGGTGCGTGCGCTGGCCAAGGCCGCTGACCGTGGCGTGAAGTTTCTCCTCCCCACCGACAACGTCGTTGCCACCCCCGTGGATACCGGCAAGCTCAACAAGAAGGGCAAGCCGGTCTTCGAGTTCGTGAACCCGAAGGTGAATGCCGATGCGGACATCGCGGATGCCGACGAGGGCTTCGACATCGGCCCCGCCACCGCAGCGCGCTACGCGGACATCGTCCGCAGCGCCAAGACCGTGCTGTGGAACGGCCCGATGGGCATGTTTGAGGACAAGCGCTTCGCCGAGGGCACGAACGTCGTGGCGCGCGCGGTGGTCGAGGCCACGCAGCAGAACGGCGCGAAGACCATCATCGGCGGCGGCGACAGCGTGAAGGCGCTGAACAAGGCCGGCCTTGGCGACCAGGTGACGTTCATGAGCACCGGTGGCGGCGCAAGCCTAGAGTTCCTTGAGGGCAAGGCTCTGCCGGGTGTAGCAGTGCTGACGAACAAGTGATTTTTCTCAACCGACTTCAACTCCCCTACTGATGGACAAAGAACGCAAACTCATCATCGCCGGCAACTGGAAGATGAACAAGACCGTCGCCGAGGGGCTGGCCCTCGTGGACGGCCTCAAGCGCGAGCTTGGCAGCGTGAAGGAAGTGGACATCATCGTCTGCCCGCCCTTCACCGCGCTGGAATCGGTGTCCAAGGCCATTGACGGCTCCAACCTCCGCCTTGGCGCGCAGAACATGAGCGAGCACAACTTCGGCGCGCACACCGGTGAGATTTGCGCCGGGATGCTCAAGGAGTTCCTTGTCCGCTACGTCATCCTCGGCCACTCGGAGCGCCGTCAGTATCAACTGGAGGGCGACCCGCTCATCGCGAAGAAGGCCGCCGCCGCGCTCGCCGCGTCGCTCAAACCCATCATCTGCGTTGGGGAGAAGCTCGAGGACCGCGAGTCCGGCAAGACCGAGCAGGTCGTTGAAACACAGGTGCGCGGCAGCCTCGCTGGGTTGACCAAGGCACAGATGGAGGAAGTCATCATCGCCTACGAGCCCGTCTGGGCCATCGGCACCGGCAAGACCGCGACCACGCAGCAGGCGCAGGATGTGCATGCGTTCATCCGCGGCGTGCTCACCCAGATGTTTGATGAGACCACCGCCCGCCGTGTCCGCATCCAATACGGCGGCAGCGTGAAGCCCGGCAACGCGCGCGAACTGATGAGCCAGCCCGATGTGGACGGCGCGCTCGTGGGCGGCGCGGCACTGACGGTGCGCGACTTTGCGGACATCATTAAGAATTCGATTTGAAGAACCGGTTGTGGTTCGCTGAACGCAGTTAGCTGAAAGAAAAGACTATGAGTTTTGTTGCCGGACTTTTGACCGCTGTCCTCGTGCTGGACAGCCTGTTCCTCATCCTCCTCATTCTCGTGCAGTTGCCGAAAAAGGAAGCCGGCGTTGGCCAGGCCTTTGGTGGCGGGGCCACGGATGCGCTCTTCGGGGCCGGGTCCGGCAACGCGCTTACGAAAATGACGAAGTATGCCGCCGGCATCTTCCTCAGCCTGTGCCTCGTGCTCTACATCATGGGCGGCGCAGCCCGCAAAGCCGGCAGCAACGTGCGCGAAGAACTGAAGAAAGCTGGCGCGGCCTCGGTTCTCCCGCCCGCCAAGCAATCCACGCCAGCGACCCTCACGCCGCCCCCGCCCGGCATCGTGCCGCCGCCGCAAACGATTCTGACCAATCCTGCCGCCGCCACCAACGTTGCGCCGGCCGCCAAGGCTCCGGCCGTCATCGTCACCAACACGGCACCGAAGGCTGCTGCCCCGACGACTGCGCCCTCGACAACCCCGCCGGTGAAAAAATAACTTCGGCCGCATGCCGACCAAGCCGAACGCCCAGAGCAAATCGCTCCGGGCGTTTTGCTTTTTGCCTGTTGCCTGTTGCCTGCTTTTTTTGAGCGGCTGCACGCGCAACGAACCACCCGCCGACCTCGTCCTCATCAACGGCGCGGAGCCGGACTCGCTGGATCCCGCCATCATCTCCACGCAGACCGAGATGCGCATCGTGAAGGCGCTCTTTGAGGGGTTGACGCGGCTCGAAGGCAAGAACGCCACCGCCGAGCCGGCCATCGCACACCGTTGGGACATGTCACCCGATGGCGCGGTTTACACCTTCCACATCCGCACGAACGCTTTCTGGTCCACCGGCCAGCCCATCACGGCGGAGGATGTCGTCTGGTCCTGGCGGCGTGCGCTCGATCCCTTGACCGGCGCCGAATACGCTAGCCAGCTTTTCTTCATCAAGGGTGCGGAGGACTACTCCACCGGCAAAACCAACGCCGCCACCGGCAAGCCTTTCACGCCGGAAGACGTCGCCGTCCGCGCGCTCGACCCGCACACGCTGCGTGTGGAACTCATCGGCCCGACCGCCTTCTTCCTCGACCTCTGCGCGTTCCCGACGCTCGCGGTCGTGCCGCGTTTCTGGATTGAGAAGCACGGCGACCGCTGGCTGCTCACGCAGCCCGTGCCGAGCAACGGCGCTTACACGCTGGAATTCTGGCGGCTCAACGACCGCGTCCGCCTTCGCCGCAACGCCCGTCACTGGGACGCCGCCAACATCCGCAGCGAACTGGTGGACTTCCTGCCCATCAAGTCCTCGACCACCGCGCTGAACCTCTACGAGACCGGCGCGGCGGACGTCATTTGGGACAAGAACCTCGTGCCGAACGAGTTGATGGACGTGCTCGGCAAACGCCCCGACTGCCACAAGTTCGATTACCTCGGCACCTACTTCTTCCGCTTCAACGTGAAGCGCAAGCCGTTCACCGACGTGCGCGTGCGCAAGGCCTTCGCCCTCGCCGTGGACCGGCAGAAGCTCGCCGCCAAAATAGTCCGCAGCGGCGAGACGCCGACTTCGCACTTCACGCCGAAAGGCATGGGCGTCTATGAGCCGCCCGACGGCTGGGGCTACGACCCCGAGCAGGCGCGAAAGCTCCTCGCCGAGGCCGGCTTCCCCGGCGGCAAGGACTTCCCGCCGTTTCACTACCTGTTCAAGACCGACAAGCTCGACGAGCAGGTGGGCGTGGAGTTGCAGGAGATTTGGCGCAAGGAACTGGGCGTGAAGATGGAGCTGCGCGCGATGGAACCGAAGGTCTATTACAGCGCCCAGAGCGCGCTGGACTACGATCTCTCGCGCAGCAGTTGGATTGGCGACTACAACGACCCGAACACGTTCCTCGACATGTTCATGACCGGCAACGGCAACAACCGCACCGGCTGGTCAAACCCGGCCTACGACAACCTCATCCGCACCGCCAACCTCCAGACCGACCCGAAGAAGCGCGCCGCGCTCCTCCGTCAGGCCGAGACGCTCCTCATCCGCGACGACCTGCCCATCGTCCCGCTCTGGTTCTACGCCGGCGTGAACTTCTACGACCCGAAGAAGATTGAGGGCATCCACGCGAACCTGCTTGATGAGCACCCAATTCACACCATTCGGAGGTGGATCCAAAAGTAAGTAGTGATTAGTGATTAGTTTCGCGTCGCATGAACCAGAGTGCCATCCAAGAGCTGCAAAAGTGGTATCGCTCGCAGTGCGATGGCGAGTGGGAGCATCAACATGGCATCAAGATTGAAACACTCGACAACCCGGGTTGGAGCGTTCGTGTTGAACTCAAGGGAACACCGCTGGCGCGTAAGCCCTTTCCGTCAATCAAGCGTTTGGAGGACAAGCGCAACTGGATTCACTGCGAGGTCGTGAATGACAAGTTTGAGGGCCATGGTGGCCCTTTGATGTTGGAAGAAATCATCCGGACATTCCTCTCCTGGGCAAACGCACCTTCCAACACGACAGGTAGCGCATCCGACTAATCACTGATTACTAATCACCCTCCCCGCCGTGCTCTACTTCGCCAAACGCGCTGCCTTCCTGCTCCCGCTGCTGCTGCTCATCAGCTTGCTGGCGTTTGCGCTGTTGAAGCTCGCGCCGGGCGGGCCGTTCGACAAGGAGCGCGCTCCTGCCACGGCGGAGATCAAGCGCGCCATCGAGGCCAAGTATCACCTCGACGAGCCATGGTGGCAGCAATACCTCCGCTACATCGGCGGCGTGCTGCAAGGTGACTTCGGGCCGTCCTTCAAGTATCGCAACCACACGGTCACGGACATCATCGCGCAGGGCCTGCCCGTGTCGGTGGCGCTGGGGGGGATGGCGTTCGCACTGTCGCTGGGCATCGGGATTCCGCTGGGCTTCTGGTCGGCGGCGAGGCGAGGCGAGTGGGGCGATTACACGGGGAGTTTTCTCGCGATTCTTGCCGTGTGCGTGCCGGCGCTGGTGGTCGGGCCGTTGCTCGTGATGGGGCTGGCGATTCAGTGGCGGC
>CAIPBN010000059.1 GCA_903863315.1 uncultured Verrucomicrobiota bacterium
AGCGCCAACCCGTCGCTGCTTGCTTGCGCTACCTTTGCGACCAGCCACACCTGACTTTGATTCCCGCCTTGCGACCTCCGCGGGGGAGTTTCTGACCTGTCGCCAACATTGGGAACCGTTTCGTCGGCAGCGGGTGCTGAAAACGCCCGCAGACTTGGCGGACTTGGTGCGCTTACAGCAGATGCCCGTTGGGTCGTTGGCCCGCACCTGCAAGTCTGGCGGAGCCTTAAAACTGGCCGTGCAAGAAGGGAGTTCAGAGCAAAAATTTCTTGGTGGCGCGGAGCCGGAGGGTAGTCTCACGCGCATAAGTCATGTTCCCAAGTCAGGCACATTATCGCAACTCGAAACACGGCCTAAGATGGGTGAGCTGGATGACGGTCCTGATCGCGGGGATGGGTTTCGGCGGTTGGGTCACAGTGGAAGCGCGGGCAGCCGATCCCGGCGGCAAGCCATCGAATGACGCCGCCCGGCTGCTGCTCTCCCAACACTGTCAGAAATGCCACTCGGGGCCCAAGCCGAAGGGCGACTTCCAGATCGAGAGCCTCTCGCCGGACTTTTCCGACCGGAAAAACCGCGAGCTGTGGCTGAACGTGATGGAGCAGCTCAAGGCCGGCGAAATGCCGCCGAAGGACAAACCGCGTCCGCCCGCACAGGAGGCCCAGGCTGTGGTGAAATGGATCAGCGAACGCGCGGGGGCGGCCGAAACCGCTCGCCGAGCCACCGAGGGCCGGGTGGTGCTGCGGCGGCTGAACCGCGCCGAGTATGCGAATACTGTGCGCGATCTGCTCGGCGTCGAAGTGGACTTGACCGACCTGCTGCCGCTGGACACTTCGACCAGCGGCTTCGACAACAGCGCCGAGGCGCTCCACACGTCGTCATATTTGCTGCGGAGCTACCTCGATGCCGCCGACCGCGTGCTGAACGAGGCCATCGCCAACCAACCGCAGCCCTGGCTGCTCAAGAAGCGGTTCGACATCCGGCAGGAAAAGTCCGTCAAGCCCACCGGCAGTGTCTATCGCCATGTGGACGACGGCGTGGCCATCTTCGCTTCCTGGGAGTCCGCGAACATTCGCGTCACTATGTGGAACTTCCGCAGCCACGTGCGCGGCAAGTATCGCTTCCGCATCTCGGGCTACGGGTTTCAGAGCGAGGGCAAGCCGGTCAACTTCCGCGTCACCGCCGGCACGCTCAAGGAAGTCACCGAGGAACGGCTGATTGATTACTTCGCCGTGCCAGCGGACAAGCCGACGGTCATCGAGTTCACCGAGCAACTGGAGCCGGAGAACCGCATCCGCATTATCGCTGAGGGTCTGCCTGCGCTGCCACCGGCAGTGGAGAAGGTGGGAGCCGACAAATACAAGGGGCCGGGCTTGGTGATTCAGTGGGTGGATGTCGAAGGGCCGCTGATGGAGTCGTGGCCGCCGCCGAGTCACAAGGCAATTTTTGGCGACCTGAACCAGGCTGTGGTGCCCAGCCCAAGCGATCCCAAACGCATGGAAGTCGTGTCGTCTCAGCCGATGGTGGATGCCGAGCGGATTCTGCGAGACTTTGCGCGCCGGGCGTTTCGACGCACGGTGACAGACGAGGACATCCGCCCGTTTCTCGCGCGTGTTAAAACCCGGCTGGAGCAGAACTACTCCTTCGAGCAGGCGATGCGCGTGGGCCTCCGCGCCGTGCTGGTTTCACCGAGCTTTCTGTTCCTGCGCGAAAAGCCAGCCACCGCTAGCGCACCTGCCACGGCGGGCGCACCCACACTTGATGACTTCGCGTTGGCCAGCCGGCTCTCCTACTTCCTGTGGAGTTCGATGCCCGACGAGCCGCTGTTCAAGCTCGCCGAGGCGCGCAAGCTCCGCGAACCGGGCGTGCTCCGCGAGCAGGTCGAGCGGATGCTGCGCGACCCCAAAGCCAAGGCCTTCACCGAGAACTTCACCGGCCAGTGGCTGAGCCTCCGCGCCATTGACGCCACGCTGCCCGACCGCACGCTCTACCCGGAGTATGATGACATCCTCAAGGTGGCGATGCTCAAGGAGACCGTGATGTTCTTCGAGGAATTGCTGAAGAACGACCTGAGCCTGACCAGCTTCGTGGCCTCGGATTTCACCTTCCTCAATGCCCGTCTCGCAAAGCACTACGGCATCCCCGGCGTCGAGGGCATGGAGATGCGCAAGGTGACACTGCCGCCGGCCAGTCATCGCGGGGGCGTGCTCACGATGGGCAGTGTGATGAAGGTGACCGCGAACGGCACGACTACGTCGCCCATCATTCGCGGGGCCTGGGTGCTGGAGCGCATCCTCGGCACGCCTCCGCCGAAGCCACCCGCCGATGTCGAAGCCATCGAGCCGGACATTCGCGGCGCGACTACAATTCGCGAGCAGCTCGCGAAGCATCGCAATGTCGAAAGCTGCGCGAGCTGCCACCGTAAGATTGACCCGCCGGGATTTGCGCTCGAAAGCTTCGACGTCATCGGCGGCTGGCGCACCCACTACCGCGCCCTCACCAACGGCGGACAAAAGGACAGCCAGGGCCGCCGCGTGCGCCCCGGCCCCACCGTGGACCCCGCCGACACGCTGCCGGACGGGCGACGGTTCCGCGACATTGACGAATACAAGAAGCTGCTGCTCGAAGACAAAGACCAGCTCTCGCGCTCCCTGACCGAGAAGCTGCTCGCCTACGCCACCGGCGCAGCCCCGACGAAGGCGGACCAGCCGGAAATCGAGACCATCGTCCGTCACGTTCGCGACCAGAAATACGGGTTCAAGTCTTTGATCCACGAGATCGTCCAAAGCACGATGTTTCAAAGTAAATAGCGTATGAAGGCCTCACCCATGACTATCCCCCGCCGCACCTTCATCCGCGCCGCCGGCATCTCGCTCGCCCTCCCCTGGCTCGACGGCTTCGCCGCCGCCTCAAGCACGAAGCGCCCGGCACCCGGTGCCAAGCAGCCGCCCCGCCGCATCATCTGCATCTGCGCACCGCTGGGCTTGCATCCCGACAATTTCTTCCCCGCCCAGACCGGCAAGGACTACGAACTCTCGCCCTACCTGGAGATTCTCAAGGAGTTCCGCGACGAGTTCACGGTTATCTCGGGTCTCGCGCATGGGGGCATGGGTTCGAGCTTCGCGCACCAAGCCTCGGCCAGTTTTTTGACCGGCGTGCCGGGCGCGGGGCGGCCCGGCTTTCGCAACGCCATCTCCCTCGACCAGTTCGCCGCCGACCACATCGGCACGCAGACGCGATTTCCCAGCCTGGCACTGTCCGGCGAAGGCTCAGGCGGCCTTTCCTGGACCCGCACCGGGGCGCTCATCCCGGCGGACAATACGCCGTCGCGAGTGTTTGCCCGGCTGTTTCTGGAGGGCAAAGCCGACGAAGTCCAAGGCCAGATGCGCCGGCTCGCCGATGGCCGGAGCATCCTCGATGACGTCCGCGACCAGGCGAAGTCGTTGCGGTCCGGCTTGGGCAACGAAGACCGCGACAAGCTCGACGAATACCTCACCAGCGTCCGTGAGCTGGAGCAGCGCATGGTCAACGACGAAAGTTGGGCGAAAACTCCAAAGCCCAAGGTGAATGTCGAACCGCCCAAGGACATCCCCAACGCCGCCGACCTCATCGGCCGCACGCGGCTGCTCTTCGACCTCACGCACCTCGCGCTCCAGACCGATTCCACCCGGCTCATCACGATCATGCTGGCCGGCTCCTCTTACGCCCCGCCGATTAAGGGCGTGACGCTGGGCCATCACGACCTCTCGCACCACGGAAAGGACCCGGGCAAGCTCGAACAGCTCAAGATCGTGGAGGTGGAGACGATGAAGACCGTGCGCGACTTGCTCGCGAAGCTCAAGCAGTCGCAGGAAGGCAGCAGCACCCTGCTCGACCGCACCACCGTTTTCCTCGGCAGCAACCTCGGCGACGGCAGCAGCCATTCCACTTCAAACCTGCCCGTCTTCCTCGCCGGCGGCGGCTTCAAGCACGGCCAGCATCTCCACTTCGATCCGAAGAACCCGCCGCCCTTGTGCAACCTCTACGTGACCATGCTCCAGCGCCTAGGCATCGAGGCTGGTAAGTTCGGAACGAGCACGGGGACGCTGACGGGGTTGGAATTCGGTCGAGGGTGAGCGTGTCACCGGGCCGAAGCGCGTTCACCCCGATCATGACGAACGCCTGTTGCGATTGGTCAAAGTGCCAGAGTCGCCCGTGAAGGACGCGACGTCCGGACAGAGCCTCTGCCTGTTTGGCGTCATGCCCAGTTTCAGTTCGCACCCCGTGTCACGCCAGTTGAAAAGTGAGACGGGGTCACAGATGTGACAGGGCGGTCCAAAAGTGCAGCACCTTCATTACCATGAAGCGTATATCGCACTATGGAAGACTGCACCGACATACGGGAGCGGGTGTTAGCGGCCGCGGTTCAGTCAGCGGGGCATTACGAAGGCGGCACCAACCACGCGGACGTGGTGTTCTACACCGTGGCGGGAGGCGGACATACCTAGCCGGGCGGCAAGCCAATGGCCGCCTTCATCGTCGGGAAGACCGCTGTGGACGTGGACGCAACGCGGCTGATGTGGGATTTCTTTCAGGCGCATCCGGTGGGGAAGTGAGGCAGTGGTCATTCTCCCAGCCTTTGGTGAAGGCACTTTTGGGTGGACTGGTGGAACTCAGGCCTCTTGCGCCGCTGTTCCACCTGGCCCAGCGCCGCTTGTAGGAACTTGGGGCATTCTCGCAGCACGGTCCTTCGGACCCGAAAAACACCAGCGAATATACTGGTGGAGGCGGGGGGAGTTGAATTCATCGAAATAGTTCGCAATGGTGCGCGATGAGTGTTGCGCCCGCATGAACATTGGTTGTTGTGCGTGACTGAGTTTTCAGTCACATCGCACCATCGCGCAAGAAACAGCCGTTCGGTGTCCCGTCCTGTCCCGTCAAGAAGGGGGGCGGGGGGAGAGCACGGTAGAGGGCGGGGTGATGCAACGATGGATTGGGTCCGAGAAAATTTTCACAAAAGGCGAACACGATGCACTCGACGGCGACATATAGCGGCGCGAGGATGCGGGCATGAGATTCACCATCGAGAGGCGGGCGCTCATGAAGATGGTCGAGCAGTTAAAGGGCGAGCGGTTGAGGGACGAGCGCGGCAGAATGAAACGCGACGAGGGCGAGCTACAGTTGACCGCCTGCGGCGCGATGGTGTTCGTCGCGGCCAATGGCGTGACGGGCGGGTGCGAGGCGCTGGTGATGGATGAAGGCACCTGCCGCCTGCCGCGCGTGCGGTTTCTGGCGGTCCTAAGAAGTTTCGCGCCAAAGCTCAATCTCCACTGCGGCGCGGACGGTGAATGGCTGCGAGTGGAGCGGTTTGAGGTGCGGATGCGCGGCTACTCGCCGCACGCGGTCGCGCCGGAAGGTTTCAAGCCGTATCCGGTGACGGCGAACTGGTTGGGCATTCCCGGAGCGCCGGATGACAGCTTGGATGCTGTGAGTGATGTCCGGCTCCCTCGTCAGTGAGACGGAAAAAGCGGCCCACTTCAGAGCTTGCGCGGTTTCCCAGCGCGTAACACGCGGAGGGTGAACCCTTGGCCGTTCTCGAAGGGTTCGACGCGGGCTTCGACTTCGAGCACGGGGTAGCGGACGGTGGCGAGGCCGTAGGTTTTGTAGGTCTGCGCGAACAGTTCGGTTTCGACGATGCCGGTCCAGTCCGCAAGACTCAGGAACTTCATCGGCTCGCCGGTGATCTGGTGATGGGTGCGCTGCTCGACAACCAGGCCGCAAGTCGTGATGGTCTGGCCGACATACTCGCTCAGGCGATTCACGGGACAATACGTGTCCCAAGCCACGTCAGGGAACAGTTCCAACGGATGGCCGCTAACGGCGTAGCCGAACAGCTCCGTCTCGCAGCGCAGCCGTTCCAGGCGGGTCGGCTCATTGAGAGGCGTGCGGGGGAGCTGCTCCAGCCCCGGCGGCGGAATCAGCCAGCCCTGTCCTGGCTCTGGTGATGCGCCGAAGGTCTTGAGATGGTGCTGCGCCTGCCAGAACTGCCGGGTTCGTGTCTCGCCGAACTCGTCGAACGCACCCGCGCGGATCATCGCCTCCAGTTCTTCACCCGACGGCCCAACTCGGCGGAAAAAGTCCGCCAATGAAACGAACGGCCCATCGTTGCACGCAGCCAGCAGCCGGTCAGCGGTGCGCGTCGTCAGTCCTTTCACCCGCGTCAGCGGCACGCGGATGGACTGGCCATGTGGCACAAAGGCCGGCCCCGGTTCGTTCACCGAAGGCGGCAGGAACTTCAAGCCGAGCCGGTGACATTCGAGCACATACACGAGCGGGTGATAGAAGCCCTTGCCGTTGGTGAGCACGCCGGCCATGAACTCGGGGGGGTGGTAACGCTTGAGCCACGCGGCCTGATACGCCTCGACACCGTAAGCGGTCGAGTGCGCCTTGTTGAAGGCATAGCCGCTGAAACCAGTGACGAGCTGCCAGACCTCGGCAATCTTCGCCTCGTCGTGCCCGCGCGCCTTGGCGCTGGCGAAGAACTCCCGGCCTATCTCCGCGACGATGGCGCGCTTCTGCTTCACCAGTGCGCGGCGCAACACGTCAGCGCGGCCCGGCGGCAGTCCGGCAAAGGCTTCGGAAATCTGGAGGATGTGCTCCTCATAGACCACGAGGCCGCACGTGCTCCGCAGGCACGGTTCCAAG
>CAIPBN010000060.1 GCA_903863315.1 uncultured Verrucomicrobiota bacterium
AATACGCCGAGGTGTGCAGCGGGGTGGTGCCATCGGCGGCGCAGAGGTTGGCGTGGTGGAGTTCGTAGATTTTTCCCGCCCGCAGCTCCGGCAGTTTCAGTCGCACGGTGCGGCCGTCGGCGGAGACGCTCGCTGAGGAGACCTTCACCGGCGTGATGTCCTGCTGCGGGGAGCCGTAGGCGGCCCGGTAGAGGTAGTGGTAGTGCGAGAGGGACCAGTTCGCGGGCGTGGCGGCGGCGGAGCGGTCCACGGGCCGCGTGAAGCGCACGTCGAAGCCGTCGGCGGTGAGCTTCATCGTCTCAATCTCGAAGGGCACCTCGCCGGTCCACGCGAGGTGTTGCAGGCCGAAGGATTTGCCGCCGGTGCTGCCCCAGCCGCGGTCGGTCTGGCCCACGTAGAGGCTGCCATCGGGCGCGAAGGCCGCGCGGTTGTTGCCGCCCTGGAAGCCGCTTCGGAAGGGCAGGCAGGCGCCCTGCCATTCGCCGTCCACCTTCTCCAAGGCCACGCGCACGACGAGGCACTTGCTCTCGTCGGCCACGAACATCTGCCCGGCGAAGGGACCGAACTTCCCGCCGGTCGTGTCAATCACCGGCTCGGCGAGCGACTGGCCCATGGTGCCGTAGGGGAACTGGATGGCGGGGAGCTTGCGAATTTTTGCGAGGTCGTCGGCGCTGCCGGCGTTGCCCTTGAAGATCGCGTCCCACTTGAGCGACGCCGGGTGTCCATGGAACGCGCCGGGGCTGACATGATGCAGCGGCGAGGTGCCTACCCATTCGCCCTGGTTGTCGGTGATGAAGAGGTCGCCGTCGGGAGTCATGCATAGGCCGTTGGGCGAGCGCAGCCCGCTGCTGACGGGGATGAACTCGCCCTTGGGCGTGACCTTGAAGCTCCAGCCGAAATACTTGCCCGGCCCGCTGATGCCGATGCCGGAGATGGCGCCCCAGAGGTTGCCCGCCTTGTCGCGCACGGGGCCGAAGATGTAGGCGTGCTGGCTGCCGGAGACGCCGCAGTTCTGGTCGAGGGTCTCGAAGAGGTCGGCCCGGCCATCGCTGTCGGTGTCCGCGATGCGCGTCAGCTCGGAGCGCTGCACGACGAAGACTTCGCCGGGCTTGCCTGCGAGCAGGCCGAGCGGCTCGTGCAGGCCGGTGGCGAAGAGTTCCCAGCGGTCGCCGAAGGCAGCGCTGGCCGCAGGTGCCTTGCCGGAAAGCATTGCAGCGCGGTTCAGGCCGGGCTTGGCGCACTCGGCTTGGAGGGCAGCGTTGATGTAGCGCCAGATTTCCCCGCGTCGCGTGCAGACCATGAGCGAACCATCAGGGTTGAACGCCATGCCACCCACCTCCAGCGCGATGCCGCTGGGCACGGCGATGGTCTCCAGCTTGTAGTAGCGCGCCTCGCCCGTGGGCGGGAAGTCGGCCGTGAGCCGGGAGTTGAGCTGCTCGCGCAGGTCGCGGCCGAGCGGGTCCAACTCGAAGTAGAATGGCGCGGCCTCGGTGAAAGTGAGAGAAAGAAAGTTGTCGCCCGTGCGCAGCTTGACGTGAAACGGCACGGGATCGGCGATGTTCCCAATCTGTCCGGCGAGCCAGCCGGGCGGGCCCAGGTCGGAGGGCATCGGGCCGTTGTTGAACTTGGTCTGCACCGGGCGCTTGCAGCCGATGCGCAGCGTCACCGCGCGCTCGCCCTCGGCCCGGAGCGTGATGAGCAGGGACTTGGTCGTGGCATCGAGCGTGGTCCACTGCGCGAGTGGAAGAGCAAGCGTCTTCGCCTCCGCGACCTCGGCGGAGCCATCGGGCTTGAGCTTGGGAGCGGCCACCAGCGCATGGATGGCGGCAATCCCCGCGCGCGGCAGGCCTTGCAAGGAATTGGTGGTGGCGGCTTGCTCGGTCA
>CAIPBN010000061.1 GCA_903863315.1 uncultured Verrucomicrobiota bacterium
CGGCAGATCCTTCGCCGTCACCTCTGGTTGTGCGCCTCCCTTCCCGTAAGCCTCGCTGTAAGTCACCTTTGTCTTCGCGGGAGGAGCAGCGGCTATCGCAACACTGGCAGCTCCCAACCCCGACGCCACAATCGCCAACCACATGGCCATACGAAACTGATTCATGCTGGGAAAGTGATGAAATCCGCCACGGCAGGAAAGCCGAATCCTCTGGTCTCCGGCCATTTTCCTGCGCTGGACATCGGCTCCGACTGTGGCTCTTATAGCGCAACAGCAAATGCCCACAAAGCTTCAGCGGCTTTCCGTTCGATCACTGGCTTTCACCCTGATCGAACTGCTGGTGGTCATCGCCATCATCGCGATTTTGGCCGGCCTTTTGCTCCCCGCGCTCGCTTCGGCCAAAGGCAAGGCCAAAGGCATGCAGTGCATGAACAACAACCGGCAAATTTCCCTGGCCTCGCGCATCTATCAGGAGGACAGCGACGGCACATTTGTCTTCTTGTGGCGGCAGCCCCGGCAAGCAGACGAAACTCCTTCCGCGCAAAGCTTGGTCCAGAGTGGTGCCGCCACCATCTGGTGGCCGGACAAGCTGAGCACTTATATCCCCAATCAACCCAAAACCTTCGACTGCGTGAGCCTGACCGTGCCCGCTGCGATCAACGCCGGCGGCACTGCCAACAACACCAACCGCCTCGGCATTGCAATGAACCATCCAGAATTCGGTATCACCTCACCCGCTGGAGCAACCCGACGTATCCGGGACACCGACGTAGCCCAACCGTCCGCCTCGTTGGTTTTTTCCGATGCCGCCCAAGTCAGCAACCCCAACGAACCGGACCCGGACCTGTGGCTCGAAATACTGCAAACCGCGACCATCTACATGCGCGTGCCCACCAACGCGCCCTTCTTCACTTCCGATCCGGTCCGGATGGTCGCCCGGCACAACAAGCGCGCCCCGGTGGGCTTCGTGGACAGTCACTCGGAATTGATGAAACCCAGCCAGACCGGCATGCAATACCTGTCAGGAGACCCCCGCTCACTGTGGGACCGGTATTAGGCTGCGGTGCTTGAGTCCCCCTAGTTCGGTGCTGGGGCGAGCACTTGTGGCGAAGACCTGCCGGTGGGCGTGCGGCTAACCACCAACGACAGCCACTCAGCCAGCACCGCCCCTGCCCCACTCAAGACTCGCCTAGAGTTGCCGGTGGGCGTGACTCCCGATCACGCCGCGCGTGCTGAACCGCAATTCGTTTCATCCATGCGGCAGCTTCCGGAACCTGCGGCTGGAATGGATCCAACAGGTGCAGAGACTCAGCCCCTTCAACGTCCATCACCTCCCAGTCCACAAAGTATCGAAACGCCTGTGATTCAAGGAGCCGCATCACCTGCGAGCGCGCGGCGGCGCGGGTGTCCGCGGGTGGGTTGAGCAGGGCAGCGTGCTGTTCCTCAGGCGAGATGACCCACGGCTCCGGCGTGCGTGCGAGCGGCCAGGCGAGGTTGCGCGCGGGGTCCACAGCGTGGAATTCCAAGTCTTGCGCGCGCAGCCAAGGGTCGGTCCAGGGGAGGTTTTCCTGCGCGAGGAACTGCGTGTAGAGCCAGCGTTTCGTCACCCAGTCCACGGTGCCGACGAGGTTCTCCACGTTTCCATCCAAGTCCATCAACACGCGGTCCCAGATGCCGAGCAGCGCGTCCGTCTCCGCGTCGCGCCCGTGAAATTCCTTCTGCGCAGCGGCGTAAAACCACCGCAGCACCTCGACCGCCGGGACTTCGCGTCCATCCGCCAATTGCACCAGCCACGGACCATCGGGCTGGTGCGAAAGTGTGCGAAAGGTAAACACCGCGTCCGCCAACGCCACCCGGGGCAGCCGGTCCATTTCCAGCAGGTCCAGCACGAGCGAGGCGGTGCCGCACTTGAGCGCCAACGTGGCGGGCAGCACGCTGGTGTCTCCGTGGATTAGATGCAACCGGCGGAAGCGGCTCGGATCAGCCAGCGGCTCATCGCGCGTGTTGATGATGGCGCGGTTAAACTGCACCCACTCGAAGAGGTCGTTGTTAATGTAGTCGGCACGCTGGCTGATTTGGAAATCGCTATCCACCCCGAGCTTGATGATGTCACCGCGAGACTCCGCACCCGGCGTGGAGCGCACACGGCCAGCGCCCGTGTAAAGGACGCGCAGCGTGAGGAAGGCGAGCAGCGACTGGACGTTCGCCTCGTTGAGCGGCGCACTGCGGCGGACGAGGTAATTCTCGTGGCAGCCGAAAGTCGCGCCCGAGTAGTAGTCCACGTTGTTGCGCACAAAGCTGACTTGCTCCGCCAAACCCAGCTCGTGCGTCGCGGCAGTGAGTAGGTCATCCCCCGCGCGGTCGAAGCGCAGCAGGTCGCGGAGGGAAAGGCACTCGGGCGTGCAGATTTCGAGGTGGCCCATGTCCACGTAGCAGCGGCCGCCGTTGAAGAGGAAGCCGCCGTTGCCCGCCGGCTCGTCCCAATCGCGCTGGTGCATGTCCGCGAGGCCGAAGCGGTTCTGCTCGAACATCCAGTTGCGCACGCGCGCGACGGCGGCGGGCGGCCCGGCGGGGTCGCTGCTCAGGCACCCGTATTCCGTTTCCAGGCCGACGATGCGGTTCATGGCGGCAACCCGTTATGCCCGGGGCCGGATGCGAATTGCGCTCGGCGCAAGGACGCTGAAGGCATTGATGAACTCAGCACCTTGTGCCGCAAACGCTGCGCTGACAGCTTCCACTTTTGCGTCGATCGAGAGTCCCGCCAGCCTCAACAGGACGACCCCGCCATGGATACGCCGCATGCGGAAGATCAGTTCGCCGAAGTCTTTGTCAGCAGTCAGCAGCAAGGCTGCTTCCTCATTGGCCCGGTCCAGCACCAAGTCGTCCGGGATGCCCGGCTCTAACTCCGCCACGTAGATGACCTCGTGTCCATCCAGCCGAAGGCGCGCTACGATGGGCGCATCCACGCCTTCGTCAGCAAGCAGGTTCATTGTGCCTTTTCCAGCGCTCTGCTTGCAACCTTGACGGAGTATTTAGGCTTCGAAGCTGGCTTAACTACCCGAATGTTCATCGGCTTTGGGCGGGTCCGTGATGTCTGGCCGACCACAGACGACTCTCGGTAAGGCTGCTTTCCCTGCAACAACGAGGGCACAGGTAGAATGATGTCCGTGTGAAGCACTTTGGCCGCATAAGCAGCGGCAGCAAGCACACCAGCACGCGTCAGGCGGGGGTGGGCGGCGAGGATTTGGTCCACTGACTCATCAGCGGCGAGCTTCTCTAAAATCAACTCCACCGTAATGCGCGTGCCGGCGATGACGGGCTTGCCCATCATCACGGCGGGATCGGAACAAATCAGCGGTGTGCTCATGGCGGCAATCTAGGCGAAACGAGGGGGATGACAAGCGGGAGTTCGGCCTACGGCAGTGGCGCGATCTCATAACGCGAGGCGCGAGCCCCATTTCGCTTTAGCCACCCCACCTCCACCGTCTTCCCATTCACCGCCTTCTTCCACCCCTCGCGCCGCTCCGCTTCCGCCGGCAGCGCGTGCGTGAACGACTTGTTCTCCGTCAGCACCCACCAGGCTTGCAGCAGCAAGTCGGCGACGGCGGCGCGGTCGGTCTGGCCGGCGAGCGCGGTCGTGAGCCAGGTCTTCGCGGCGGCTTCGGCTTCGGGCGTGTTCGCGGCGACGGCGAGGCCGCCGGTCTGAAGCTGAAACGCGCCGTCGAAGTGCAGGTTCGCGAGAAGATCCTGGCCCGGGTCGTTGCCCAGCTCGACGATGAGCAGCTCGACGAGCGTGGGCGCGGTGAAGAGCTGCTCGAAGTTCTGCTTGAGCTGCGGGCTGAGGCCGAAGCTCACGAGGCGGCGCAGGCTCACGTCCTCGGGTGCGCGGGTGAAGGCCTCGAGATGCGCGGCGTCAATCGCGGCCTGCCGGACTTTCTCGATGTCCGCCGGGTGGCCGAGGCCCGCGAGCGCGAGGCGGTCGTGCAGCTCGAAGACCTTCGAGCGGCCCGCGCCCACGCCGAGCAGCAGGATGCCGTCGGGCAGGCTGACGGAGAAGACGGGCGAGCCGCCCCGGAGCTGTTCGCGGACGTATTCGCGGCGGTTCGCGATCGCCTCCAGCCAACGATAAGGTTCCTCGGTCATGCGCGTTTGGTTTTGTCGGGACGGTAGCAGCGTTCACCGGGAAGCTCCAACAAAACCACGGGGATGAATTGGCCGCGAAAGAGCGTCTGGAACGCAACGAAGACAGAACGTTCAACGTGCAAGGTTCAACATCCAGCCAAACGCCCTTCCCTGCGGAGAAGGAAGGCTTGCCCTGTCGCTGTCTCGTCAGCCCAAAGTCAGTGCGCCGTCGCCTTCTCAGCCCCGAGACCGGTGTTGGCGCGAACCGTCAACTCGTCGAACTTCAACTGGCTGGCGGTGTCGTTGCTGAGGATGGTGCCCAGCCAAGCCGCAAGGAAGCCAAGGGGAATGCTGACGATGCCGGGGTTCTTCAAGGGGAACCACGGAGCGGCGTTGATGAGGCTCTTGCCGTTCGGGTCCATCACGCTTGGGCTCAGGATGATGAGGATAATGGAGCCGACCAATCCGACGCCCAGCCCCCAGCAGGCACCCGAGGTGTTAAAGCGCTTCCAGAAGAGTGAGAGGACAATGACGGGAAGGTTGGCGCTCGCCGCAACCGCGAAGGCAAGGCCGACGAGGAAGGCGACGTTGATGGTCTGCAACTTGATGGCCAGGAAGATCGCGACCGCCCCCACCACAAACGCCGCGATGCGGGCGACCCGGACTTCCTCGCCGGGACCGCGCTCGCGCCCGTGATGGAGGACGTTGGTGTAGAAGTCATGCGCAAAGCTCGTGCTGGCGCTAATCGTCAGGCCGGCCACAACCGCCAGGATGGTCGCGAAAGCCACGGCGCTGATGAAGGCGAAGAAGATTTCCCCGCCCAGCGCCTTCGCCAGCAGGGGCGCACTCATGTTCTCCACGCTGATGTTCGCCGGCGTCAGAATCGTCGCGGCCCCGAAACCGAGGAAGGTGGTCATGATGTAGAACGCACCAATGATCGCCATGGCCCACACCACGCTGACACGCGCGGTCTTGGCATCGGGCACCGTGTAAAAGCGCACGAGCACGTGCGGCAGGCCGGCCGTGCCGAACACCAGCGCCAGTCCGAGCGAGATGAGATCAATCGGCCCCCAGCCCTTGGTGACTTCCAATCCGAAGATCAGGCCGGGCTTCAAAAAATCCTTGTGGACGATGGTCCCATCCGGACCGGCCACGGGAACCTTGCCAACGGCCTCGAAGAACTTGCCGAAGCTGAAATCAAAATGCTTCAGCACCAGCACGCTGAGGAAGAGCGATCCGCTCATGAGCAGAATCGCCTTGATGATCTGCACCCAGGTGGTCGCCAACATGCCGCCAAATACAACGTAAACGATCATCAGCACCCCGACGCCCGCAACCGCCGCCTCGTAGCTGACGCCGGGCAGGAGGAGCTTCACCAGCGCGCCCGCGCCGACCATCTGCGCAATCATATAGAACGTGGAGACAGTGAGGGTGGAGAGCGACGCCATCGCACGGACGGGGCGCGGGCTGAGGCGGTAGGCCAGCACATCGGCCATGGTGTATTTGCCCGCGTTACGGAGCGGCTCCGCCACGACCAGCAGGACGGTGAGGTAGGCCACGAGCCAGCCCACGGAATACATGAAGCCGTCGTAGCCCTTGAAAGCAATCATGCCCGCGATACCGAGGAAGCTGGCCGCGCTCATGTAGTCCCCGGCAACAGCCAGACCGTTCTGCCAGCCAGTGATGCCGCGCCCGGCCGCGAAATAGTTGCTCGCGCCGGTGGATTTGCGCGCGGACCAGTAGGTGATGCCGAGCGTCACCAGCACAAAACTCAGGAACATCCCCAACGCCGGGGTGAATTGAAAACCAGCCGGCGCAGGCGGGTTGGCGGCCGCAGCGGCCGCGAGGAAGAAGCTCATTTCGACTTCCCTCCTTTGGGGAGGTCCAGTTTGGCAATAATGGCATTCTGCCGGTCATCAAATTGGGACGCTTTCCGCAGGTAAACATAGGCCACGCCCCATGCCATGAAGAACTGCGAAAGCGCAAACACGTAGGCGAAGTTGACCGGCCCAATACGGCGCTCCATCAGCTCTGGGAACCACCCCACCAGAACGGGGAGGGCGAAATAATAGACTACGAAGAAGAGGGTGGCCGGCACCACGAAGGCAACCTTGGCCCGGACCAGTGACTTGAACTCATCCATCGCCGCCACCCGGGCCCAATCCACAACGTCCGCATCCTCATCCGCCGTCTGCTCATGAGCTGGGGGCGGACTGGAGTGGCCCAAGCGGGCCACATCGGTTTCCGCGCTGACCTCGGGAGTCAGATCGCGGTCAGAGTTTGAATTGTCAGGCATAACGTATGGTGAAGCGTCCGACAGGATGGGAAAGGGGCACGCACAGGTCAAGGCGCGAGGCGGGGAAACGAAGATGGATAAGGCGTGATAAACGGGAGCCAAAGCCCGCGTGCCGCAATGACACAGCTCCAACTGAAAGATTTTTCCTCCGCCTGTCAGACCAGCTCGCGAATCACTTCAGAACCGGGATCTACCAGATGCTGAGGCCGCCCCGTGAGGTCGCTGACCATGTCACCATGCGGATCGATGCCCAACTGCTGGTAAAGCGTCGCGAACACGTCGCCAAATTTCACGGGACGCTCCACGCATTCGCCGCCGTCGCGGCTAGTGGCACCGATGATCTGGCCGTGACGCATTCCGCCGCCGGCGAGCAGCGCAAAGGACACGTTCGGCCAATGGTCCCGGCCCGCGTCCTTGTTGATTTTCGGGGTCCGCCCGAACTCACCCCAGACAACCACGCTCACATCCCTGTCCATGCCCCGCGCGTGCAGGTCTTCGATGAGCGCGGACAAACCCTTGTCCAGCAGCGGAAACTCCTCGCGCGCCTGCCCGAAGTTGTTGCCGTGCCAGTCCCAACGGCTGAACGCGATCGTTACGCAGCGCACCCCGGCCTCCACCAACCGACGCGCCATGAGGAAGTCATCCAGCAAGCGGTGCGAACCGTCATCCTTCAAATTCGGGAAGCCGCGGCCATAGCGGTCGCGCAGTTTCTGGTCCTCTTTGTTCAGGTCCAGGGCGTCGGCCAGCCTGCTGGAGGTCAGCATCGCAAAGGCTTGTTGATGGAAGGCATCGAGGCCCTCGACCATTCCGCTGTTGTCCACATCGCGGCGGAACTGATCGAACGCGGTGAGCAGCGAGCGGCGCTCACCGAGCCGGTTGGGCGAGACTCCGTTCAGCACCATGTCGTCCTTGCCCTCTTTGTTGGGCTTGAACGCCGAGTGTGCGGGACCGAGAAAGCCCGCCTGCCCCGGATCGCCCCAGGGACGATGGCCCGTGTTGGGTGCCAGCCCGACGAAGGCTGGAATTCCGGCAGTGGTGGTGCCCTGTAATTTTGAGAGAGTGGCTCCGATGGAGGGCCAGCCGCCAGCGGGTTGGTTGCGCGGCGAACGTCCGGTGTGGCACTGGAAGGCATCATGGCCTCCGGCAGCTCCGACCATGGACCGGATGACGGTGTATTTGTCCGCGCACTTCGCCAGCATCGGGAAGAGCTCGCAGATTTCCAAACCGGGAACGTTTGTCTTGATGGGCCTGAACTCGCCGCGAATCTCCTTGGGAGCCTCCGGCTTCAGATCGAACATGTCCTGATGCGGCGGGCCACCGGCGAGGAAGATGTTGATGACCGCCTTGTGCGATTTTCGGACTCCAGCTTTGGCCTCCGCCTCAAGCAATTGCGGCAGGGTGAGCCCGCCCATGGCGAGCGCGCCCAAGCGCAAAAAATCACGGCGCTTAACTCCGTCGCAAAAGCTTCCTTGGCGGTGTCCGGGAA
>CAIPBN010000062.1 GCA_903863315.1 uncultured Verrucomicrobiota bacterium
TCCCACGGCGGGAAGCATCGCCTCCGGCTCCAAGCGGACCGCGAGCAGACCAGCGGGCACACCCGCGCCTTCCAGCGTTCCGGTCGGCTTGATTTTGTATTGCAGGCGCTCTAAGCCCGCCGCTGCGAGCAGCATCACGTCGAAGTCATTCCGTTCCGCCAGCTTCTGCAAGCGCGTGGGAACGTTACCCCTCAGCTCAACGACCGTGGCCGCCGGGCACGCCAGCAGGCACTGGGCGCGTCGCCGGGTGCTGCTGGTGCCGATCACCACATCCGTCGGCAGCTTGGCGAGTGTGATGTGGGGCGCAAACCCGCGATGCGGGCGCTGGCCGGGCCGCCACTCGATGTCCATTCGCTTTGCGGCCTCCGCCTGCAACAGGACGTCGTCGCGATAAATCAACACATCACGCACATCTGCACGCCGGCCCACCGCCCCGAGGATGAGTCCATCGGGCAGTTCGGTGGGCAAGTCCTTGAGGCTGTGCACGGCGAGATCCGCCTCGCCATTGAGCAAGGCCACTTCCAGCTCCTTCGTGAACAGTCCCTTCGGCAGCGAGGCGTCGGGATTGGCCAGCGAGGCGGTCTGAAGCTTGTCGCCCGTGGTCTTGATGATGTTCAGCTCGAAGGCCAGCTTGGGGAAGGCCTTCCGGCACTGGGCGAGGACGGCGTTGGATTGGGCCAGCGCCAACGCGCTGCCCCGAGTGGCGATAACTATGGGTTTGGAATTCAAGGTGACGGGTGAGGAAAAAGTTCTGCGAGTTCAACTTTCAGTCCCGAGGACGAACTGCGAACCGCTGCCGGGAGGCCGTCGCGCGCCGGTGCCGATCAACGCCTGCGCCCGTTCCCGGATGATTTGCTCGCACACGGCGAGCTCCTCGTGCCGGAGCTTCAAGTAGTCGTCCGCGATGGCTTGCAAGTCGTCCACATTGTAGAGGTAAACGTTGTCGAGGAAGTTAATCTCCGGCTCGATGTCCCGCGGCACGGCGATGTCCACCAGCAACAGCGGACGGCGGCTGCGGCGGGCCAGCAGGGGTTCGAGCTTGGCGCGCGTCAGCACGTAGTGCGGCGCGCTGGTGCTGCTGATGACAATGTCAATGCGGTCAAATTCCTGATGCCAGTCGTCGAAATGCACCGCCCGCCCGCCCAGCTCGCTGGCCAGCGCGACCGCGCGGTCATGCGAGCGGTTGGAGACGATGACACTGTGCGCGCCCCGGCTCAGCAGGGCACGGGCCGTCTTCTCACTGGTGTCGCCCGCGCCGATCACCATCACCGTCCGCTCGGTGAGTGAATCGAAGATCTTCTCCGCCAGCTCCACCGCCACGGACGCGACCGACACGCTGCCGCGCTGGATGTTGGTGTCCGTGCGGATTTTCTTGGCCACGTTGAAGGCGCTCTGGAACGCCTTGTTCAAGCGGCGGCCGGTGTGTTGGTGCTTGAGCGCGACATCGTAAGCCTGCTTGAGCTGGCCCAGAATTTCAGTTTCTCCGAGCACCATCGAGTCGAGCCCGCTGGCAACTTTGAAGAGGTGCTCCACGCTCGCCGGTTCGGCCAGCTCATACAACTCGTTGCCCAAGGGATCGGCCGGCTGATGATGCGCGTGAAGGAATTGGCGGAGTGCGGTAAGGGCCGCTCGTGGCTCGGCGCTCGTGGCGGCGTAAATTTCCACGCGGTTGCAGGTGGAAAGAATGGCCGCCTCCTCGATGATCCCTGTCTCACGCAACCGGCGCATCGCCTCCGGAGCCACGCTTTCCGAAAAGGCAAAGCGCTCCCGCACCGTCACGGGGGCCGTGCGGTGGCTGAGGCCAAGGACTACGATGGGCATGGCAAATTACGAATGACAACCGACAGCGTGCGGCTGGGGAAGGAGTCCTCCGGTGGGAAGTTCATTCGTCATTGGAACAGTGCGGTTCGGCATCGGTTTCAGGGGTTGTGGATGCCGGAAAGCAGGTTGAAGCCCCAGAAAGTCAGCAATACAAAGGCGAAGCCGCCGACCGCTCCCCAGGCGAACCTCCGGCCACCTTGGGAAAACCGCCAGTGCGCGGTGAGCAAACTCAGATACAACGTCAGCACAAAAAACGACCATAGGACCTTGGGGTCCGCCAGCGGGCTGGCTGACTGGGTCTGGCGCAGGAGCAGCGGAGACAACGACAACCCTGCCGCCAGCAGCACCACGCCGCAGACGAGGAAGCGCCCGATGACCAGTTCCAATCGTTCAATGGAAGGCAGGGTCGAAATGATCGCGCGGAGCTTGTGAAACTTCAGGTCATGCTCCTGCGTGAGATACATCACCCCCGCCGCCGAGCTGAGCCCGAAGGCCCCGTAGGCCAGCAGGATCAGCGCGACGTGCAGGCTCACCAGCCCGCCAGAGAAATCCGGCCGGGGCCCTTTTACATCCAGCGCCGGCATCAAGGCAAACACCCCCATCGCAAACAGCACCGGGGACACAAACGCGCCGAGGAAACGCAGGCGCGGCCAAGCCCCAATGACCAGATAGGCGGCCACGATGGTCCAGGCGCTGAACGCCGTGGCTTCGTAAAGATTGTTCACCGGACAGCGTTCCAGGCTGAAGCCGCGCTTCATCATCGCCACGGTGTGGAAGATCGCGGCGAAACCGAGCAGCAAGTATTGCCAGCGGGAATCCTGCCGGAAGCCGCGCCGCCAGATGAAAAAGGACAGCGTCGCGCTGGCTCCGTAGAGCAGCACGGACAGTCCAAAGAACTCGCGGTCGGTCAGCATCGCGGGCCAACTTATGGCCAAACCACCGGCGTTCAACAAGCTTCAACAATTCTTACAGGCCGCCAGACCGAAGCGGCCGGGTCAGTGAAGCTCCTGCCTGCCCGATTGGCCTTCCGCGGCTGCGGCCGGAAGACCGGTGGACTGATTCCGGGCGTCGGACGGCCTTGCTGGACAAGTTCATACGATTTGCTTGGTGACCGACGGCTCCGACGAAATTGCGCTTGCTCCGCCGCCGTCGCGCAGTAATTCTCACGCCGCAACCTCCAGTTGCAATTGCGCACGTGGCGGAATTGGCAGACGCGCTAGATTCAGGTTCTAGTGAGTAACATCGTGCAGGTTCAAGTCCTGCCGTGCGCACCAAAAACTTTTTGCTCACCCACACAACGTCGCGACCCTCGCAACTGACATGGCCCTGAACCTCCGCAAAGCCAAGTCCGAAGATGCGGCGCAGTGGATCCAGCTCGTCCAGTCTTCGTTGGGGACTGACCACCCCAACCGCCAGGTTTATGATCCCGCGTGGGTGGCCACCGAGCTGGCCTCCGGCCTGCCCGGGAATGAAACCTGGGTCGCGGCGGAAGAGGAGCAGTTGCTCGCCAGCATCTCGGTCCTGGGGGCGGTGACCGCCAACGAAAATCCGGTCTGCAACCTTGGCCGTAACCTCTTTCACCCTACAAGCTATGCGAATGGGGCTGCGGAGAGCCTGATCAATAAAATCTCCGAACTCGCCGTGTTGCGCCGCCAGATGTGCGTCACGCGGGTGCTGGCCTCGGACAACCAGCAGCAGATCCTCTTCGAGAAGCTCGGCTTTGTGTGCGTGGGATTCCAACCGCTCAAGCACATCCACAAGACCCGGGAGGAAGTGCTGTTTTACGTGAAGCGGGCGCGCTCGATGACCTCGAACCGGCTGCCAGTTTCCGAGTCATTGCCGCAGTTGGGAGAGCTGGCTACGGCGGTGCTCAATCACCTGCTCATCCCCGGTGCGCCGACGACGCGGGACGGGGGCACTGGTTATCCGCTGCAAACGGATGTGACGGTCAGTCCGGCCAGCGAGCACGATTACAAGCTCGCGCTGGGCGAGGCGGAGAAGGCCAACCCGCCGCGCGAGGTCTCCAGCAATTTCAACTGGGGCTCTGGATTCATGCGGGTGGCCGCGGCAGTCACACCGCGCGCCGTCCTGTGCCGGCGGGAGGACAAGACCGTGGGCGGGATGCGCTTTCTCTACGACGAGCAGGATCGCTGCGTGCGGATCATGGACGCCTTCTGCACGGACAACCTGTCTTTGGGCGCAGTCTTGCAGCACGTCTGCAAAATCTCGCAAACCGAGCTGAGCGCCGCCTACGTGGAAATGGACGCGCTGGTCACGGCCGTGAAGCTCCTTATCAGCGCGGAGCAGCTCGGCTTCGTGCCGGCCGCCTACCTGCCCGGTTTCCACAAGCTTGCCGACGGCACCACCGACTTGGTGAAGATGGTGAAGCTTAACCAGACCTACTCCATTGAGCACGACCAGTTGACCACCCACGCGAGGGCCATTGTGGACGTCATCAAGCGATGTTTGCAGGACCAGAGCATCGGGGTGGCCATCATCAACCTCCTGCGGGATTTGGAAATTTTCCGCGGCTTGGGCGACGGTGAGTTGCGCAAGGTGGCCCGTCTGTTCACCCAGAAGCTGATCCGGCCCGGTGAACGGGTTTTCGGAAAGGATGATTCCGGCCACGAGGCTTATGTCGTGATGCGGGGCCTGATTGAAATCTTGCTGGAGGAAAACGCCGCCCCCATCGCCTCCCTCGGTCAGGGCCAGGTGTTTGGTGAGATTTCCTTCCTCGACGGCGGCAAGCGCGGGGCCATGGCCGTGGCAAAGCAGCCGAGCATTCTGCTGGTCATGCAGCGCCCGCAGTTCTTCGAGCTGACGCAGCGGGAACCTCACCTGGGCCTGGCAGTCATGCGCAACATTGCCTTGGAACTCTCCGCCCGGCTGCGCCGCACTAACGCCACGCTGGCCGGAAAAAAGTAAGCCTGCGGCTAGCCCGGCTTTTGCCGCAAGAACAAGGCGAGTGCCGCGGTGTAACCGTGCAGGAAGTTCTTCTGCCCCACCGGGCCGATCTCGCCGTTGCAGAAAAAGCCCGCCAATGCCACCGGTCCCAGCCGTTCCTGAATCATCCGTGCGTCATGGCTGGGTTCGCCAAACAGCCCGCGTCCACGTCCGTTGCAGCAGCACAGCACCGCACCCAGCAGTTCATGATTCTCCAGCGCCTGCCGGGCTCGTTCCAACATCGCCCCCATGTCCTCGGTCGCGGCGGCAGCGTCCCGGCGTTGGAATTGCATAGTCTGGCCCAGACGCGGCAGCGCGCCCACCGCGAGTGCGCCGGACACCGGATCGCCGCCCAGCAGATTGCGGATCAAAAAGTCGCCCCGGTGGAAATCCTCTAGATATTCGTTGACCACGAGTCCGACCAGAAGGTTGCCGCGGGCTTTGGCCTGCTGCGCGGGCGTCAGCGTTTCAAACGCCTCGACGAGCCGCTGATAGGCGGGGCGGTTTCCGATTTGGGCGATGATGTTCCGTTCAGCCTGCGTAATCGTCCAAGTTTCGCCGATAGGGGTGCAGCCCTGCGAGATTGTGCCCACGAGCCGGATCTCGCCGCTCACAGAAAGAGCCACGACACCTTCCTCAAACACGTCGCCATTCAAATACACCTGCGTCACTCGTTCCCCCGGCTGACCGCTGGCCAGACCTCCCACGATGGGCTGCGTGGGATACGCCTCGTTCCATTGTTTCAACCACCTCTCTCCATCCACGCTAAACGGGTCCGCGAAGGCCAGCCAGCCGGCGGTCGGTTGGGCGGGAATACCCGTCAAGGTGTGCCAGGCAGACGGGGTGTCGCATTCCTCGATCTGCTGTTCAGTGAACCGCACCGGCCGCAGCTCCGCGCCCGGCAGATGATAAAGCGCCAGCGCCAGACCCGCGTCGGATTCCACTTCCGTCTCGTTGGCAATGAGTCCCTGGCTCGAACAACCCAGCAACAAGGGAATCCGCGCATGCAGCCGGAGAAGCTCCAGGGTTTCCCGCGCATGGGGGAAGAAACGCGGAGCCATGAAGACCAGCCCCAGGGAAACGCGGGGCGCGCGCAGCTTGGCTCGCAGCTCCTCCGCCCAAGCTTGCAAGGCAGCCTCCTCAAACCCGCCATGCCAATGGGCGGCGATGGAATGCTCCGGATTCATGGTGTTGGGCTGGGGCGAATTTGGCGGTGAAAAAGTTACAAGCCCTAGCGCGGGGCTGGTTAATCGCAGTTCGGACTAAGGTGCACGGCCACATGCCGCCAGATCTCGTCATGCACGGCCTCGATGCTTTGCGTGGCGTCCACCAGCTTAACCCGGCCTGGTTCGGCTTCAGCAATCTGCTGAAAACCATATTCCACTCGCTCGAAGAATGTCCGATCCGCCTCCTCGAAGCGGTCTCGCAGCCCGGCGGTTCCGGAAGCCTGACGGGCAAGCCGCCGTTCTTCGCTCACCTGCGTCGGCACGCTCAGCAGCAAGGTCAAATGCGGGCGGACGGGCCCCACCGCAAACTCGATCACGCTGCGGACCAGTTCCAAATCAAGCTGTCGTCCATGCCCCTGGTAGGCGGTGGTGGAATCGTAGAAGCGGTCACACAAGATGATCTCGCCGGCGGTCAGCGCGGGCTGAATCACCTCACGCACCAGTTGGGCGCGGCTGGCGTTCATGAGAAGCAGCTCCGCCTCCGGCATCATCAAGTGGTTCGCCTCGCTGTGCTTGAGCAGGTGGCGGATTTCCTCGCCGATGGAGGTGCCGCCGGGTTCACGGAGGGTTCGCGGACGATGGCCCAGCTTGCGAAGCCGGTCGGCCAGCAGTGCCACCTGCGTGCTCTTGCCCCCACCCTCAGTGCCCTCGAAGCTGATGAATAGTCCTGACATGAAATCGCGCGACGGCATTAAGTTCGCGAACCGGAGCAAGCGCAAGCGCAGCCTCAGGGAAATCTAGTTACCAAGCCGCGCCGTGGCGGCGTCACAGGCGCTTCACCCGCGGCCCCTTGGGAGTGTCCTCAACCACCCAGCCAAGCGCCTTGAGTTGATCGCGGACGACATCGCTGCGCTTGAAATCCTTCGCTTTCCGCGCCGCCTGACGTTCCTCGACCAAGACGAGCACTTCAGCAGGAACCTCGTCGGTCGCGGCACTGCCCAGGCCAAAAACCTCATCCACCCGTTTCCACGATTCCAGTGCGGCGGCGGCCTGCGGACCTTTGAGCTGGCCGGCGGCCAGTTTCTTGTTGGTCTCACTCACCCAGTCGAACACCGCGCCCCAGGCGGCGGAGACGTTCAGGTCATCATCCATGGCCTTGGTGAATTGCAGCGGCAGCTCCGGCTCCGGTGGCATGGAGGCGGCTCCCGCCAGCTCGCGAAGCTTGCTCACGCACTCGTCAATGCGTGCCAGGGCCACGCGCGCTCCCGCCAGGCCGTCCAAGGTGAAGTTGAACTGGGCGCGGTAGTGTGCGGTGAGCAGCAGGTAGCGGATTTCGCGGCCGCTGAAACCCTTCGCCAGCAAGTCGCGCAAGGTGAAGAAATTCCCCAGCGATTTGCTCATCTTCTTACCCTCGACGAGCAGGTGGGAGCCGTGCATCCAGTGCTCCACGAAGCGCCGGCCAGCCGGGTAGTTCAGCGCGCCCTCGCTCTGCGCAATCTCGTCCTCGTGGTGCGGGAACATCAGGTCCTCGCCGCCCAAGTGCAGGTCGAAGCTCTCCCCGAGATGCTTGATGCTCATCGCACTGCACTCGATGTGCCAGCCCGGCCGCCCTTCGCCCCACGGACTGGGCCAGAACACGCTGCCATCCTCCGGCACGCGCTTTTTCCAGAGCGCGAAGTCGGCGACCGATTCCTTTTCATACTCGTCACTGGCCACGCGGTCACCCACGCGCATGCCGTCGAAGTTCAGGTTCACGAGCTGTCCGTATTTGCAGCCGCAGCCGCGATACTTCTCGATGCTGAAATAGACCGAGCCGTCCGCCGCCTGATACGCGATGCCGCGCGTGACCAGCTTCTCAATCAGCGCGATGATCTCCGGGATGTGCTCCGTGGCGTGGGGCAGGATGCGCGGCCGCTTGCACTGGAGGGCGTCGAAGTCCTTCAGGAACTCGGCCTCATACTTGCCCGTGTAGTCGCGCAGCGTGGTCTGCTGCTGGTGCACGCGCTTGATGATCTTGTCCTCCACGTCGGTGATGTTCATCACATGGAGCACGTCGAAGCCGCGGAACTCCAGGTAGCGCCGCAGCAGGTCGGTGAAGACGAACGTGCGGAAGTTTCCGATGTGGGCGAAATCGTGAACGGTCGGCCCGCAGCAATACATCCCCACCTGCCGGCCTGCGGGGTCCAGCGGGATGAAGCGTTCCACTTTGCGGGTCAGCGTGTTGAACAGTTGGAGAGCCATGTCAAATGCGGCGGACGTTAGGGATCAGCGCAGGAACTTCAAAGGGGAAAGTGTTTAATGCCCGCCGGTCGCTGGCTTTCAATCCAACACTCGCTGCCGGTCTGCGGGGGCAAGCTCCTCCCACTTGCCAGGCGGCAGATTATCCAGCCGGAACTGGCCGATGCGGACCCGCACGAGCCGCAGGGTGGGGTGCCCAATGGCGGCGGTCATGCGGCGCACCTGCCGGTTCTTGCCCTCCACCAGTTCCATCGCCAGCCAGCAGTCCGGCACGCTCTTGCGCACGCGGATGGGCGGTTCGCGCGGTGGCATGGTTGGTTGGGGGTCCAGCAGCCGCGCACGGCAGGGCAGGGTGCGGTGGCCTTGGATGACCAGCCCTTGAGCCAACTGCCGGAGCGCGTCGGCGCTGGGGATGCGCTCCACCTGCACCCAGTATTCCCGCTCGTGAGCATTGCGCGGATGGAGCAGGCGCTGGTTCAACTCCGCTTCATCACTTAGCAAGAGCAAACCCTCCGAGTCCGCGTCCAGCCGGCCAATCGGATACACGTGCGGCGGAAACCCAAACTCGGCAAGCGTGCGAAACTGCGAACCCGGCTCCGGCGAGAACTGCGACAGAATCCCGTAAGGCTTGTGAAAGGCAATCAGCACGGTGGCAGGGTAGCGTTGTCGTCACGGGTTCGGAAGCGGTGAATCTGAGGAGATTGGGCTCTTTCACGATGGGTTCTGGCACGGACAGCGGATGTCCCTACGGGCTGCGTAGGCTGCTTCATAACGGAAGACATATTATGAAGCACCAAATGGAACTCAGCCTCACCGCATCCACTCCCGCTTTCCGCCGGGCGGCTCGCCGCCAGCGCCGTCTGCCCAGCGCGCACTGGTGGTTCGACCAAATGCGCAAGGCCGTGGATGCCGCAACGGATTGGGAGCCCGCCCAGCCGGGCCGTCCCGAGCAGCGCCACTTGCGCTTGGTTGCCAGCGAGACTCAATCAGCTTGAGAAGCGGGGCCGGGGAACCAGCCATCGACAGATTACTTCGCCCTGGGCGCGGGCCGGTTGCGATACTTCTCGTAGAGCCGGGTGTGGCGGCTGTCGAGCGGGACCTCTTTTCCCGTAATCCACATCCGTTTCACGGTTGTCCGCAGGTCGAGAATGCTGCCATCGCTGACGAAGAACGTGGCCTCCTTGCCCGCATCGAGCGAGCCGAGTCTCGATTCCAAACCGAGGACTTGCGCGGGATACAAAGTCAGGCCCTTGAGCGCCTCCGCCTCCGGCAAGCCGAACGCCACCGCTTGCGCGGCGGAGTAGGGCGTGTTGCGCGCGAAGGTCGCGTTGCTCGCGCCGGGCCCTTCACTGAACAAGACCTTCACGCCGGCCCGGTGCAGTGTGGCCGCACCTTTGAAATGCGCATCGTAGGCATCCGTGTCGCGGGCGGGTTGTTCGAAGGTGGACTCGAAGATGACGGGCACTTTCCTGGCGGCCAGCTCCTCCGCCACGCGCCACGCATCGCGGCCCCCGGCGAGGATCAGTTTGTATTTTCGTGATTCAGCCCAAGCGAGCGCACCCTTGATTTGCCGGACGTCGTCGGCGTGGACCATGATCGGCGACTCCCCACGCACGAAGGGCAGCATGGCTTCCCAAGCTGGCACCTTTGCCGCTGCCTTGGCGTCCTTGGGAGCAACCCCTCGGGCGCTCACGTAGGCCTGGGCTTCGGCAAAAAAATCATCCAGTTCCTTAATCCGCTTGGCGCGTTCCTTGGCTTGCTCGTCGGGGGCCTTGGCCTTGCTGCCGCGCGCCAGTTCCTTCGGCGTCACGTTCAGATTCATGGCCGGCCAGAAGACATGCAGTGCCACGGGAGCCTTGATGGTCATCTCCTCGCTCGTCCAGCCAGCGAGGGAGATGACCCCTGACTGGCCGCTGACTGTGCCGCCGAGCGGCAGGATCAATGCGTGGGTGATACCGTTGGCACGCGCGACGGGAATCAATTCGGAATCAGGATTCACCGCCAGCCAAGCCTTCACGTCGGGGGTGAAACTACCGGTCTCCGTGGTGTCCTGCGTGGCGCGCACCGCCGAGATCTCCGTGAGACCAAGTGAGCTGGACGGCAGCACCAAGCCGGGGAAGAGGTGGAGGCCCTTCAGGTCCACGAGGCGGTCGGGCTTGCTGCTTGGGGCAGCTGGCGAGACGGAAAGAATCTTCGCCCCCCGCGTCAGCACAAAGCCCGGTGCGAGCGTCTGGCCCGAAACGGTATGCACCGTTGCCCCAGCGTAGAGCACGGTTTCGTCAGGATTCCACGGGGCCAAGGGCGGCTTCTCTTCGACTGCGGCCGCACGAGACACGAGCAGCGTCGCCAGCAAGGCGAAACAGATAGAGGCGGACTTCGTCACGGACATGGCAGCGTTTATGGCGGCAGCAAGGGGCAAGTTCAAGACTCCTCGCGCCCCGCGCTTGCCTCGCCCCGCATTTTCCCTAAGCTCCCGCGCACAAATGAAAAAGAAAGCCGCAAAGTCACCGTCCCTCGAACGTCAATGGTCGTCCATCGTGGTGGACGGTGCCGAACGCGCCGCCAGCCGCGCGATGCTCCATGCCGTCGGTTTCAAGCGTGAGGATTTCCGCAAGTCACAGGTAGCCGTCTGCTCCACCTGGAGTCAGGTCACACCTTGCAACATCCACATTGACCAGCTCGCCGTGAGCGTGGCGATGGGCGTCAACGAGGCGGGCGGCAAGGCGGTAGTGTTCAACACCATCACCGTCTCCGACGGTATCTCCATGGGCAGCGAGGGCATGAAGTATTCGCTCGTCTCTCGCGACGTCATCGCCGACTCCATCGAGACGGTCGTGGGCTGCGAAGGCATGGACGGCCTCGTGGCCGTGGGTGGCTGCGACAAGAACATGCCCGGCTGCCTCATCGCGATGGCGCGCATGAACCGCCCGGCGGTCTTCGTTTACGGTGGCACGATTCTGCCCGGCGACTACCACGGCAAACCGGTGGACGTGGTTTCCTGCTTCGAGGCCGTCGGGCTGCACGCGGCGGGCAAGATGAGCGACAAGGATTTGGCCGACCTTGAAGAAGTCGCCATCCCCGGCGCGGGTTCCTGCGGCGGCATGTATACGGCCAACACGATGGCCTCGGCCATCGAAGCGCTCGGCATGAGCCTGCCCAACTCCAGCGCCCAGGCCGCCGTTTCCAACGACAAGACCA
>CAIPBN010000063.1 GCA_903863315.1 uncultured Verrucomicrobiota bacterium
GCGGACAAGTTTGTTGCCGCCCGCGACGCGATGCTCGCCGAGGTCGAGAAGATGAAGGCCAGACCCGTGTCGAAGGCCGAGCTGTCGAAGGCCGTGAAGCAGTTCACCGCCGGCACGCTCGCCACGCGCAAGACGATGGCCGGTCAGGCTCAGGACCTTGGCGGCAACTGGCTTGCCGCGAGCGACCTGAACTTCTCCCAGCGCTTCCTCGACGCCGTGCGCCGCCTCAAACCCGCCGACCTCCAGCGCGTCGCCCGCCAGTATCTCACGCCGGAGAACCGCACACTCTACGCGCTCCTGCCCGAAGGCACCGCGCCGAAAACGACCACGAACGTCGAGGTCAGCACGCGCAGCGACATCCAGTTGTTCAAACTGCCCAACGGCCTGCGCCTGCTCGTGAAAGAGGACCATCGCCTGCCCTTCGTTCACTTCCGCGCCGGCCTGCGCGGCGGCGTGCTGGCCGAGAAGGCGACGAACTGCGGCACCAGCTCCATGCTCGCGAAGCTGATGATGAAGGGCACCAAGACCCGCACCGCCGAGCAGCTCGCGACGGAAATCGAAAGCGTCGGCGGCAGCCTCGACACCTACAGCGGCAACAACAGCTTCGGCGTCACGGCTGAGGTGCTTCGCGAAGATTTCGCCCTCGGCCTCGAACTCCTGACCGAAGTGCTGCTGCGCCCGTCCTTCCCGAAAGCCGAGCTGGAGCGCGAGCGTGAAATCCAACTCGGCAACCTCCGCCACCAGCGCGACGAGCTGCTCTCCAGTTGCTTCAAGCTCATGAAGCGCACCCTCTTCGGTGACACCGCCTACGGCCTCGATTCCCTCGGCACCGAAGCGACCGTGAAGGCCATGCAAGTCGCCGACCTCGCCGCGCTCCACAAGCAGCTCGTCACGCCGGACAACTGCGTCCTCGCCATCTACGGCGCGGTGGAGACGAAGAAAGTTGAGGCCACGGTAAAAAAAGCCTTCGCCCGCTGGAAGTCCCACGCGCAACCGAACGCGAAACCCCAGACCCAAGACGCCAGACCCCAGACCCGTCGCGCCAGCGACACGCGTGACAAGAAGCAGGCCGTCCTCGCCATCGGCTTTCCGGGCACCACGATGCACCATGACGACCGCTACGCGCTGGACCTGATTCAGGAGGCGTGCAGCGACATGGGTTCGCGGCTTTTCACGCGCATCCGCGAGAAGCTTGGCCTGGCTTACTACGTGGGGGCACAGCACATGGCGGGGCTGGTTCCTGGCTATTTCGCCTTCTATTGCGGCACCGCACCGGAGAAGGCCGAGCTGGTGGAAAAGGAACTGCTGGCCGAGGCCGACTTGCTCCGCACCGAGGGTTTGAGTGAGCAGGAGCTGAAACGCGCGAAGGCGAAAATTGTCGGGCAGAAAAAAATCTCCCGCCAGGATCTCGGCGGGCAGGCGATGCTCCACGCGCTCGACGAGCTCTACGGTCTTGGTTACGCCCACCACGAGCAGGATGACGCGCGCTATGAGGCGGTGACCTTGGCGCAGGTGAAGGCCGTGGCGGAGCGTTACTTGGCGCCCGACGCCAGCGCTGTGGCTGTGATCAGCGGACCTCTGTCGTAATCTGGGACAGGCCTTGGCGGGCTGGTGGACGTGGAGCCGTTTCAGGGGCAGGGCAGTGGCCAAAGGGGGCGCGGCTGGTTTTCTGATTGAATGTCGGAAGAAGCTGCCGATACTCCGCCCGCAAACCATTGAATAAACCGGACTGCTCGTTGGGGCGAACGCATTGCGTGCATGAGTAAAGAGTCGTATTTGAAGGCCCCGTGCGCCCATTGCAACGGGCGCATCTCCTTCCCCGCCAGCGCCCGCGGCATGACCGTGGCCTGTCCGCATTGCGGCGGTCAGACCTTGCTGGATGCCGGAGCGGCCGCCGCACCGGTTGAGGAAGCGGCTGCCCCCGAGCCCGAGCCGTCTGCTCCCGAGACTCCCCCCGCTGAACCGGCGCGGCCCAAGCCCACCCCCGTCGCCGCCCGTCCGGCGGCTTCCGCCCAAGGGGCAGCCGGCATCGGCAAACCGCTGACCGCCGTGCAACAGGCCGCCATCGCCGCCGCCCGGGCGTCCGCGCGTTCCACTGCCACCGCAGCCAGCCGGCCCGGAGCCAAGCCCGCCGACAAGAAGCCGGCGGTGCTCAAGCCCGCCTGGACCGATGAGGAGGCTGCGGCATCCGAGGGCAAGCCGGTGCGGTGCGATTTCTGCGGAGCCAAGGTTCCGCGCGGTGAGTTGCGCTGCCCCGACTGCGGCACCGTGGTGCTGGCCAAGCAGGAAGCGCCCGCCAAGCCGAACTGGTTCCGCCGGGTGGGCTACACGCTGCTCTTTCTGTTGAGCATCGGCGCGGCTGTGGAGTGGGGCCGGCTCTACCTCTCCCTCCGGCCCAAGCTGGGCAAGGATGGCAAGCCGTTGAAGGAAGGCGTGGAACTGCTCAACCACAGCATGCAAGCCCAGCCGGGCACGGCCTTGATGTATGTCCGCGGCAACGTCACGAATCACTCGGACGTGCCCTACTTCTCGGTGAAGGTGGAGTGCGAGCTGCTCGACAAAACCGGGGCGTCTTTGGGGAAGGTTTCCGACACCCGCATGGTGCTGGATGCGCACAAGCTCTTCCCCTTCAACGTCTCCATCCTGGACCCGGACGCAAAGAGCTACACAAACATCACCGTCTCCGCGCAACGTTGATGCCGGCGGCCGCAACCCTCTCATGACTGCCCCCGCCTTCCCCGCTTACCGCCCGCGCCGCCTGCGCCAGTCGTCCGTGCTGCGCCGCATGGTGACGGAAACGCAGTTGTCCGCCCACCAGCTCGTGCTGCCGCTGTTCGCCCGGCCCGGCCGGAAGGAACGCCGCCCCATTGGCTCGATGCCGGGCGTGTTCCAATTGAGCGTGGATGAATTGCTGAAGGATGCGGCCGCCGCCTTCACCGCCGGCGTGCCGGCCGTGCTGCTCTTTGGCATACCGGACGCCAAGGACGAGAAAGCCTCTGGAGCTTACGCGCGGAACGGCATCGTCCAGCAGACGGTCCGCGCGCTCAAAAAGGAGCTGCCCGGCCTGTTGGTCATCACCGATGTCTGCCTCTGCGAATACATGAGCCACGGGCACTGCGGCCTAGTGCATCGTGCCGCCGGCAAGATTCTCAATGACCCCAGCCTCAAGCTGCTCGCCCGCACCGCCGCCAGCCATGCCGAGGCTGGCGCGGATGTGGTCGCCCCCAGCGATATGATGGATGGCCGGGTGCGGGCGATCCGCGCGGCACTGGACACGGACGGCTTCACGGACACGCCCATCCTGGCCTACGCCGCCAAGTATGCTTCCGCTTTCTACGGCCCGTTCCGGGAGGCGGCGGAATCCGCTCCGCAGTTTGGCGACCGGCGCAGTTATCAGATGAACCCGGCCAATGCGGAGGAGGCCTTGCGCGAGGTTGCCTTGGACATCGCCGAGGGGGCCGACATGGTCATGGTGAAGCCCGCGCTCGCCTACTTGGACATCCTGCACCGGGTGAAGGCGACATTCGGATACCCGACGGCTGCCTACGCGGTCAGCGGCGAGTATTCCATGATCAAGGCGGCGGCGGCGAAAGGCTGGATTGACGAGCGCGCGGTCACCTTGGAAACCCTGCTGGGCATGCGCCGGGCGGGGGCGGACATCCTGATCACCTACTCGGCCAAGGAAGTCTGCGGCTGGCTACAGGGCTGAGTGCCGTCCGGCGCTCAGCACCACCGTCGGAAGCTACTTGTCGGCAAAGACGACGAACACCAGCACAACGACGATCACCACCGCCAAGAGGATGCCAATGCCGATGAAAACCCACTTCGTCGTGTTGCTCTTTTTCTTGAACGGGGAGTTCTTGTCGAAGGTGGCAATTTTCTGGGTGCCCTGCTCCAAGTCGTTGAGCTTCACGCCTTGAGGCAGCACCGCCGTCTTGTCCAAAATCTTCTTTCCGGAGGCTCCGGTCGGCGCGGAGGGCTCCAGCCGGGCCTCGATGGACCCAAACCGGACCACCTGCCCAATGGGCAGGGCCATCTCGGTCACCTGCTCGCCGTTGATGAACGTGCCGTTGGTCGAGTCCAGATCCTTGATGATGACATCATTGCCCTTGAGCAAAATCTCACAGTGATGACTGGAGACGGAGGGCGCGGGGATCTGGAAGTTGTTGTCCTCCAACCGTCCGACCGTGGAACGCTCTGCCTTCAACTCGAAGGACCTACCGGTGAATCCTTCGGTTAGTAAGACAAGTCGCGGCATACGTCGTTTGGTTTGACGGGATTATTGTCAGGGCGAAAACCAAGTCAACCGGTTTCGCGGCAGGGCATCGGCGAAACCATCTCAGTTTAGAACTTCAACCCGCGAAATCACCACCACCGCCGGGCAGCCGCAGCCCTGCCAGGGTTCCGTCCGCGGCCGTTTGCACAACACAAAAGTCCGCTGGCTGGCCGGGGGCGATTTCGTTCTGCAAGCTCATCAGCTCCGCAGGTCGCTGGGCGAAATGCGGCCAGACCGCCCGCCATGACTTGCCCAGCATCTGCGCCGCCCGCCGGATGCCGTCCACCGGGCGGAGCGCCGACCCGGCGAAGTTGGGCTTGCCCGGCTGGCGCACGATCTGGTCCGCGCCGACTTCCAGCTCAATGCTGCCAATCGTATAGCGGCCCGGTGGCGCGCCGGCGGCGGACATAGCGTCAGTGGTGTAGTAAATCCGTTCCGGCGACAGCACTCGGTGCATGGTGCGGAAAAGCATCGGCGACACATGGTAGGTGTCGGGAATCAGGCTGGGCACCAGCCCGGGCGTGTCAAACACCCGCCAGAGGACGTTGTCGTGCCGGTCAAGCTGCTGCGGAATCCCGTTCCCAAGGTGGGTGAAACCACGGGCCCCTGCTGCCACCGCCGCTTGCATTGCCTCCGCTGGGGCGTTCGTGTGGCCCAGGCTCACCACCATGCCCAGCGAGACCGCCAGGCGGATCGCCTCCAAGGCCCCGCCCCGGTCCGGAGCCACGGTGATCAGCACCGGGTCATTGCCGGTGGCGGCGCGCAGCTCGCGGATGTCCGACTCGGTCGCATCGCGCATCACGGCGGGATTGTGCGCGCCTTTGAAACCGATCTCGGGCGACAGAAACGGGCCTTCAATGTGCCAGCCCGCCATGGCCGCGCGCAGCTCGGGGTTCGCGTCGCGCAGAGCCTTCGCTTGCCGCACACGGGCCATGAGCTTGGGCCACTCGTCGGTTATGAGCGTGAAGAAGAAACGTCCGCAACCATCCCGGCGCAACTGGCGCGCGGCGGAGAGCAGCAACTCCTCGGTCAGATGGTCGTCGCGTTGGAAATCCACGCCGCCGTAGCCGTTGATTTGGAGGTCAAACAGCGTCGGCGCAAGCCAGGTGTCGTCCGGCGCGGTGGTTGCGGGGGTGACTTCAGCAATGATGCCCTTGTTCCACGTCACGCGCAGCGCCTGGCCGCTGGCGAAGTGACGTCCAACAATTTCTCCGTGATGCATGGCCGATTCCTAGCGTGGGCGAGGATGGGGAACGAGCAAAATTACTCCGCGCCTCAAGCCGGTGGAACGCCCGTGCTTCTCTGCAACTGCCGGCGATACTCACGCGGCGTCTGCCGGGTGATCTCGCGGAAGCGGCGGTTGAAGTTGGGCAGGTTGCGGAAGCCGCAATCCAGCGCCACATCCGTCACCTTCCGGTCTTCCTCGGCGAGCAGCCGACACGCGCGCCCCACCCGCAGCTCGTTCACGTATTCCGGCAGCGTCTTGCCCGTCCGGAGCTTGAAGAAGCGGCTGAACGCGCCCGCGCTCAGGTGCGCCGCCCGCGCCACCGTGGTCCGGTCAATCTCACCGGTGAGGTGGGCGTGGATGTGGGCTGTGACGCGCGCCATGCGCCCCTGATCGTCACTGGCCAGGCTCGGCATGAAACCGGCGCTGGCGATGGGCCGGAGTTCACGCGACTGCGCAAGGGTTTCCAGGATGTCCAGCAATGCCGCGACCCGGTTCAGCCCCTTTGCCTCAGGCAACCGTTGCATTCGGTCCGCCACCACATCGCGCGTGCGGCCGGTAACCTGCAGCCCACGCCCCGCGCGCTGGAGCAGTCGCTTCACGCCGGCGGCCTCGGGGATTTCCAGAAATTCCCGCCCTAGCCACGTGCCGAGAAAGCGCGCGACAATGGCGTGGACCGCGCCGCGCCCGCCGCCGGCGTCCTGCTGCCAGACGTGGGGGAGGTTCGAGCCGACCAGCACGAGGTCACCGGATGTGAGCGGCGTGATGTTGTCGCCCAC
>CAIPBN010000064.1 GCA_903863315.1 uncultured Verrucomicrobiota bacterium
GACCTTCCCCACGGAACACTGAACACTGGATACTGAATACTTTCCTCCTCCTCGCCCTGCTGCTCGCACTCCCGGCGCGCGCCGCCTCCTGGGCCGAGCGCGCCGGGCAGCTCAACCGCACCGAGCTCTCCGCCGACGAAGCCCGCAAGCGCGGCGCGGAGGACGACAAGGACGCGCGCAACAAGCTCTGCGTCCGCAGCGTGAAGCCCGCCATGCCCGGCGTGGATTGGAACACCGACCCCACGGCCATTCCCTACATGATGTATCAGATCGGCAAGCGCACGGAGCTGCCCATCTACACGCGCAGCGACGGGCTGGATGTGGGCACCGACGAGCTGTTCGAGCACACGGTGATTTACCTCACGTCGCACGGGCGCTGGAGCTTCAACGAGAAGGAGACCGAAAATCTCGCGCGCTGGCTGGAGCGAGGCGGCACGTTGCTGCTGGATGACTGCTACCTGCGCGGCAGCCCCTTCGCCGACAGCGTGCGGCCCGAGGTGACGAAGATGATTCTCGGCGCGGAGCCGCGGATGCTGCTGAAAGACGACCCCCATGTGGCGGACAGTTTCAAGATGATCTATTCCACGCCGTGGCCGGGCGAGGCGAACTTCGAGAACCGCACCTGGCAATACTTCCTCTGCCAGGGTCGGCCCACCGTTTTCTTCAGTCCGAACGACGACGGTTGCGGCTGGGAAATCAGCTCGCCCCCGAGCGCCTCGAACCCCATCGGCGAAGGCATCGGCCACGGCGGCGACAACCGCCAGCGCGAGACGATGTATCAATGGATGACCAACTGGCTGCTGTTTGCCTACACGCACTGAAATGATGAACGACGCAATGCGAATGGTGAATGACGCGTGCCAAAGCGCCCGAAACGTTCAACGTTGGAAGTTGAACGTTGAGCGTTTTCCACTCGTCATTCTCGCTCTCCTCGTCATCTCGCTTTCCCTCTCCGCCGCCACCGTCGAGCTTCGCCTCGTCCCGCACGACCAGCCCGATCTCACGGTGGACAAGCTGGAGAAGCAGCGCCCCATCACGAATCCCATCTCCACCGCGCGCGGCGTGGAGATGAAGAAGATTGGCGTGGATTACACTGGCTGGGCGCGGAACGTCCTGCTCGATGGCCAGCCGGTTTTCGAGCGCTACTATCAGGGCAAATACATCGACCGCCTGCCGGTCGCGCGGCCGGACTTGAAGCCCGGCGACCACACGCTCTGGCCTGGCAATCACGTCTTCACCGTCGCGGCGGACGGTTCCGTCACCAGCAAGAGTCCCGAGCTGGTCGTGGCTGGTGGCGTGGTGAAACTCAAGTGCTACCCCGTCACGCTGCGCGCCTACCTTGCCAATCCCGACGAGGCCGACCTGCCGATGACAATGCGCATCACGCCGTTGCCCAACCTCACGTTGCGCGACAGCGGCAACGCCGAAAAGACCGCTCCCAAGCGCCCCAACGACAAGGACACCGCGCTCGAACTGCTCCCGGTCTTTGACAAATTTGCCCCGCTCACGCTCTGGCTCCCGGCTAATGCGGATGGCAAGGGCTACCTCGTTCACCCCGTCGGGCTCACGTTTCACCTCGGCGCGACGGGTGTCACGGCGGGCGCAGGTGGCGGGCAGACCATTGATGGCCTGCGCGTGCAGGCCAACCTCATCGAAGTGCCGCTGCTCGGTTTTCCGATCACCGGTGACGCCGGTTCAAAGGCCGTCATCACCGGCGTCGAGCAGCACGTCTGGCAAGGCGGCGGGGTGCAGCAGCTTGTGCTCTATCCGCGCCGCGATCCCTTCGAGTTCCTGATCACCAAGCCCGGTCCGTCCCTCCCGCTGACCGCCACCACCCTGCCCTTCAAGGCCCTGCGCGTGGACATCCCCGATCCGGCGCTTGGCGCGCAACGCGCGGTCGTCGTAGAGATGGCCGGCCGGCACTTCGCCCCCGGCGCGACGGTGAGCGCCCGCGTCCGTGCGCTGGATGCCACCCCCGCACACACGGCGAATCAAGTGGAGAACAATGCCCGCGCCGCCGCCGCCGCCGCCGCGCGGTCACTTCAACTCGCCCAGGCCAAGACCGCACAAGCCGAACAAGCCTTCAAGGCCGCCCAGACCAAGGAAGCCACCGCCGCCCGCGCTATCGAGCCCGTGAAGTTCAAGGCCGCCGATGAAGCCGCCGCCCGCGCTGCCGCTCAACTCCGCCTCACCGAAGCAACCCAAGCCGCCGACACCGCAAAGAAGAACGCCGACGCAGCCGTGCTCGCCGCTGACACCGCGAAGAAAGCCTTGGCCGAAGCCACCAAAGCCGCTGCTGACGCCAAGAAAGAGTCCGAGCGCGCCGCGAAGGCCGCTGCGGGCAAATCCACCGACGCCACGCTCAAGGAAGCCGCCGCCAAGGCCGCGAAGCTTCTCGCTGACGCCACCAAGACGGCCGATGAGGCAAAGAAAACCTCCGACGCCGCATCGCAGGCTGTCCGCAGCGCGCAGACGGCGCTCACCGCCACCACCAAGCCGCTCGCCGACGCGAAGACGAACTTCGACCGCGTCGAGCGCACGCTCGCCGCCGCCCCGGCCGTGACCGACCCTACGGGCGGCGACCTTGATGACGCCAAGCGCGCCCTCGCCGCCGCAAAGCCGCTGACGATTGAAGCTGAAAAATTTGCCGAGGTTGCGAAAGCCGCGCTGCCTGCCGCCGAACAATTGGTCCAGACCACCAAAGCCGCCGTCGAGGCCGCCGCGAAGGACGTGGAGACAAACTCTCCCTTGAACCCGCTGGAAAGCGCCGCGCTACTCGCTCAGTTGCAGGCATACGGAAGCAAAGACTGGCAGGACTTGAAGGCCCAGCCGGGTGTGGACGGCGCGGTGCAAATCATGCTGCCCGCCGCGACGGCGGGTGTTTACCGGCTGCGGCTGGGCGTGCAGCCGACGGCGGGCCGCTCGCTCTTCGCCGAGCAGTGGATTTCCATCGCGCCCGCCAAGCCCGTGGGCGTGGGCCTGTTCACCCAGCGCGGACGCGACGCATTCTATCGGGGCGAGGCCTTCTGGCTGGGCCTCGCGGTGCTGACCAAGCAGCCGCTCGCCGCCGGAACGCCGCTAGAAGTGGACCTGGTGGATGAGCGCGGCGCGCGCATCACGCTGCTGCGGGAGAAAGCCCCGGCCGTTTCCCAGCGCCACACGTTCATCCTCCAGCTCGACGGCGCGCAGACGCTTTCGCTCGCGGCGGGCAAGTATCGCGTCGAGGCGAAGACTGGTCCGCACGCCGCCGCTCCACTCACGTTGGAGATGGTGGAGCCGGAGCCGCGCACGCACTTCGTCAATCTCCTCAACGGCAAATACAACGTCATCGGCACCGGACCGGGGCCGGTGGGCTACTCGCATGTGATCAAGTCCGGGCGCGATGCCGAGGAGCTGGCGGCGGAGATCGTCGCCGTGGGCTACAACGCGTTCATGGGGATGGATTACGACATGAGCCGCGTTCACCGCCACGGCCTCGACATTGAGCAAGTCGTCCGTGAGCGCCCCGAGCTGGGGCCGTGGGAGAGCTTCTACCAGCCGAGCGGACGCGACCGCTTCCTCAACGCCGCCGTGCGCAAGAACCTCGCGTTCTACGAGGACATGTTCACCCAAAACGACGCGATGCTGCCGCGCGACCCGCAGGTGCTCGACGCCTGCGAGCGCTACGTTAGCCTCGAGACCGCCGCGCTCCGGCACAGCCCGGCCTTTCGCGGCGTGTGCCTCTATGACGAGTTCTACGACTCCGGCGAGAACAGCGCACCGCGCTCGGTGGTGGCGATGTTCTTCAAGGGGCAGGAGATGGCCTACCGCGCGAAGCATCCGGGCATGACCAGCGCGGACGCGACGAAGGCGCTCGACCGCTTCGTGGGCCGGCCCTTCGGCCAGCGGCGCTACGAGGACCTCGCGAAGTTCCGCACCTGGGCCGACCACCAGGACAGCGATTGGCGGATGTTCTCCGACCGAATGGGCGGCGCGGTGAAGGCCGTAGCACCGCACTCGAAAAACTGGACGCAGTATCGCGCATGGGGCAGCAACGGCGGGAACATCGCGGCCAACGGCACGGCCGAGGATGTCTTTGCCTCGCTCGATGTGGCGACGACGGTCTTCTACAAGGACGGCGGCATCGGCGACCGCCCGGTGTTCGCGCCGATGCTCGCGGACGTGCTACGCGTGCGCGACGGGCTGCCGGTATGGACGCAGATACACGACTTCGGCGCGGGCGGGCTCTATGGTCAGCACCTCTTGCGGCAAACCATCGCAGGGCTTTCGCAGAAGATCGACGGCGTGAATTACTTCACGCTCGCCTTCAACCCCACCGCCCCGCACCCGCACGACCACCGCGACACGGTGCGCGACCTCGCCGGCACACTCCTCACGCCCTACGGTGATTTCTTCGCGTCGCTGGACCGCGGCTACAAGAAGGTCGCCGTGTTCTACTCGCGCGAGTCGGCGCACCTTGTCTCGCGCAAGGTCAACAAACTGAACTACGCGGCCGAGGGCCTGTGGGTCGCGTGTTTGCGCGCTGGCTTCCCGGCCGACCTCCTCTATGACCGCCAGCTTCGCGAGGGCAAGGGCCTCGATTACGAAGTCATCTTTGCGCCTGGCTACGCTTACGAGGATGAGGCCTCGCCGGAGATCCTCGCCGCGCTCAAGCGCCTCGTCGCGGCGGGCAAGACCGTCGTCGTCGAGCGCTCCAGCAAACTGCCCGTCGAGGGCGTAACGCGGCTGGACTCCGAGCTGGACGAGTTCGATGACAAGCTGGGCGGTGCGTTCCCGCGCTACGTGGACTTCGAGACGGAGATGGTCTGGGACCAAAGCGAGGAGACGACCAAGCTGTTGCGCGAGTTCCTGCCGAAGAAAATCAAACCCACCGCCGAGCACAACCTCATCGTCGGCCCCGACTGGCTGCGGCGTGGCCAAGGCGAATACATGGTGCTGCCCAACTTCGCGCCGACGAAGTTCACGGGCAGTCACAAGACGCTCTATCAAGCGCCAGACCAGCCGACGCTTCGCTTCCCGCGTCGCCCACCAGCCTGCTATGACGTGCTGGAGATGCGCCCGGTGCCGGTGAAGACCGAGGGCGACTGGATGACGTTGCAGGCCGACCTGCGGCATCTGCCGGGCAAGGTCTTCGCGTTCCTGCCCGCACCGATTGACCGCGTGGCGCTGAAGGCGTCGGCGAAGCTCGCGGCGGGGACGGACTTGAGCTTCCAGGCGGCCGTGGCCAACGCCGCCGGGCAGCCGATGGATGCCGCCTTCCCGCTGGAAATCACCTTGCGCGACGCCAGCGGCCGGCAGTGGTTGAACGTCTTCCGCGCGGCCACCCCGGTCTTCCAAACCGCGTGGCGCGTGCCGCTCAATGCACCCGCCGGTGCTTGGAGGCTGCGCGTGCGCGAGCTGATCAGCGGCGCGGTCGCGGAGGCGACGGTGGAGATCAGTGCCGCTGCTGGCCTGACACTCGCCGCCAAGCTCGATGAGCGGGCAGTGTGGGTGCATGACGCGAACCGGGTGAAGGAGTTCCTCGCCCGTGACGGAGACAAGAGTGCCTCCACCAATCCGATCATCATCGCCGTGGATGACGAGCAGCCGTGGTGCCGACCGCACGCGGAGAAGCTCGCCGCCGCGCTCAACGCGAAAGGACGCCCGGCCAAAGTCGCCGCCCTCGCCACGGTGCTTCGCATCCCGAATGACTGGCACACCGAACTGCCCGTGCTCGACGGCGGACGGATGTGGCGCGGCGAACTGGTGGACCCCGGCCTCTTCGTGGACGCCCCGCTCATCCTGCTCGGCCGCCGCTACGAGAACCGCCTCGTCGAGGCGCTGGTGCGCCGCGATGTTTTGCCCGAGGTCATTTCCACGCACTTCCCCGCGCCGGGCCGCGCGGTCGTCGGCTGGACGCGGCGGGCCTTCTCGAACTTCCACGACACGCTCACCGTGCTGGCAAACGATGACGCTGGCCTGGGCGCAGGCATCGCCGCATTGCTGGAAACCAGCCCCTCATCGACGGACGCAACTGGCCTGGTGCTCGCGAAGGCAGCCGACAACGCCCCGCTGGCAGCGGCCACCGTCGCCGCCAAAGCCCCCACCACCCTGCGCGACGCGCTCAGCGGCGAGGATCGCATCCGCTCCCTGGATGTGGACGCCGCCACCGGCCGGGTGCTCGCCGGCACGTTCGGTTTTGGCCACAATCTCTTTTGCTTCGGACCTGACGGAAAGCTCCTGTGGAAGCAGTTCCTGCCCGAGCACAACGTCTATTTCGCACGCTGGATCGACGACGGAAAGCGGGTTGCGGCCGCCACGGGGCAGGGTTTCTTCTTCTTCCTCCTCAACGGCACGGACGGCGCGGTGATTCGGAAGCTCGCCGCGACCGAGTGGCCGACCTTCCACTTGGGCAACCTCGAAGGCGCCGAGAACACGGAGTCGCAGATCCTAGTGAATGATCCGCTGCGCCAGATTCTGGTGCGCGGCCAGACCGGGCTGATGGCGTTGGACTTCGACGGACGTAAGCTGTGGTTCCACGACCGCGCGGCGGCCATCGCGAGCTACCCGAAGGAGGCCGAGCAAAGCCTGGCGGCCAACTTCGGCAACACGGTCCATGTGGGCAATTTCGCCCTCAGCCCCGACGGCAGCCGGATTGTTTACAGCGAGGAACTCATCATCGGCTCGACGCCGGGCAAAGTGCCGGGCACCTCGGATGAGTTGTGGCAGCACACCCCCAAGCTCCTCGACGCCCGCACGGGCCAGGTGCTGATGCTAAACACCCAGGATCCCGGAAACCAGCGCGGCTCCGGAAAGTGGCGGGTGAGCTGGCCGGCCGGCTCGCCGGTCCCACGTGTCCACTCCGAAGGCCTCAGCGCACCGTGGCGGGAAGACAACACCTTGGGGGCCTACACGATTGAAGGCGGCCAGCCCCTGAAGGACGGCAGCCGGTTGAACGCGGCACACGACTCACTGCGCCGCCTTGCCGCCGATGGCCGCGTGCTCTGGCATCAGGAGCGCGGGCTTCAGACCGCATCCGGTTCGGCCACCGATGGTGTCTGGCTCACCGCCTACGACCGCTTCGACGCGGCGGAGACCCGCTTCTACCGCTGCGACCGCAACGGCTGGGTGCGCTGCATCGACCTTGCCACCGGCAAGACGCTCTGGGACTTCAAGCTCCCCTTCCACGCGGCACTTCATCCAGTTGCTGACGGGCTCGTGGCGGGCGCGAACAACGGCGCGCTCATCCGCCTTAATCTCAGCGGCCAGCCCGTCTGGCAGACCCGGTTGCGCGAGCACCACGAAGTGCCCGGCACGAACTACGGGGCATATGTCGCCGCCGCCCGACAGCGCGACGTGGACACCTCGCCGGACTTTTTCCCCGTGGGCATCGACCGGCCGGATGACTTCAAGGGCGTGCTGCGCATGGGCATCGAGCAGCTCGCCAACGGCGGCTTTGAATCCACCCAGGACTGGGCCATCGAAAAAGGCACGGTGCGGGTAGGAGCACCCGCGCAGGCAGGCAAATCGGCATTGCAACTGGATCCCGGCCAGCTCGTCACCCAGCGGCTCACGGGGCGCGTGATCCCATCGGCGACTTACCTGCTGGAGTTCTGGTTCCGTGTCGAGGATGCGAAGACGCGGCTCGTTGCCGGCACCTTGCTGGACGGGGCCAAACAGGCGTTCACCGGCTCCAAGTTCGCCGCGCGATCGGGCGAGTGGACCTTCGCCCGCCTGGCCGTGAAGAGCTACGCGGACACCCGCGCGCTGGACGTGGGTTTTGAAGCGGAAGGCGGGCGCGTGAGCGTGGACGCCGCCAGCCTGCGCGCGGTGCGCTTCCCGTCGGCGAACCTCCTGGCCAACCCCGAGCTGCACGCGCTCGAACAGGCCTTCGTGAAGGACATCCGCGTGCAGTTTGAGCGCATCCCGTCCCGGTTGCGCGAGCGGCTCATGTCCCGCAATCGCGTCTCGGCGTTCGCGCAGGGGCAGACCTCGACCGCGATGATTTACACGCAGGAGGCGGCGTTCCTCCAAAACGGCAAGCTCGACGACGTGGGCAGCCGCTGGACTTACGCGCCAGACCCCATCGCCTACGCGCTCACGCTCACCAAGCCCGCCTACATTTCACATCTCGTCCTCTATCTCAACAACGCGGCACCCGAGTCGGCCTATCCCACGCTCAGCATTCTGGCGAACAGTCTGGAGACCAAGACGCCCGTGGATGTCGCGCTGGTGCGGATGAACCACCGGCGCTTCGTGGTCGTGCATTTCGCCGAGCCCATCTTCACCGACGCGTTGAAAATCATTCCCGGCTACTATCCGGCCCACACCGACTCGCTCACGGAGGTCGAGGTTTACGGCCCGCTCGACGGCGGCAAGCTCGCGAAGCAGCCGCCCGCCGATCCCGACGCCGTGCCCATGCTGCTCGGCACGCCGGCGCGCGTGCCCGCCAGTCTGCCGGCGGACCTGACCGGAACCTGGCGTGAATTTGGCGGTAACCGCAACGACCGCTACCCGCCCTTCGCTTCAGGGGTGACGGTCGTGGATGGGGTGTTCTCCTTCGGCGATCCCGGCGGGTCCATCCGCTCCGTGCTGGTGCCGAAGGGAGACCCGAAGAATGCGCGCCTCCAAAGCGGCCCGCAGTGGAGCCTCGCCACCGCCACGCCCACCACCACCCCGGCGCGGCACGCGGGGCGACTGCTCGTCGGCTCGGCAGACTACAAGCTCCACGCGGTCGCGGACAACGGGACTTACCTCTGGGCATTTGCCACGGGCGGACGGGTGTATTCCTCGCCGCTGCCGGACGGCGACGACGTGTTTTTCGGCTCCGATGACGGGCGGCTCTACAAGGTGGATGTGGACAGCGGCATCCTCATCTGGGAGTTCGCGACCGGCGGCAAGATACGCGGCGCGCCCGCGCTGGCCGGGGGCCGCGTGTTCGTCGCCTCGTGGGATGGTTTCCTCTACGCCATCGAGGCGGAGTCAGGCCGGCTGGTGTGGAAGTCGCCCATCGGCAAGTTCACCCGCGCCACGCCTGCGGTGCTGGGCAACCGCGTCTTCCTCGGTGACGAGGCGGGCGTGACGCATGCCTTCGACACCGGCACCGGCAAGGAGTTGTGGAAGCAAACCCTGGGCGGCTATGTCTCGACCGGCCCCGTGGTGACGCCGGACGGCGTGGCCTTCGCAAGCGAGCAGGGCGATTTGATTTTCACCGGACATGACGGCGCGGCGCGTTGGAAACGCTCGCTTGGGGTGGGCGTGACCGGCCAGCCCATCGCCACGCAGACGCAACTGCTTGTGCCCACCGACAAGGGCCTGCTCGTGTTGCGCCGCGTGGATGGCAAGCCGGACGAGCGCTTCACCGGCCCCGAGTTGACGAAGAAGGTTCTGAGCGTCGCGAAGTGGCGCGACCAGCTCTTCCTGCACATCGGCTACGCGTGGACCGACTTCAACTGGCCACCCCGCACCTATGCGGAGTTTGTGAACCAGTCCGTGCTGTGGATGCCGGAGCCGGCCAAAACGAAAGTGGCGGGTAAGTGATGAAAGCTCAGATGCCCCAACCATTGAACCCGCGCCAGCCGTCGCCCGGTCGCGCAACGGCCACCATCATGTCGTCGCTGCGCGACAGGCTGGCCTTCACCGCCGCCGGCCTGCTCTTCACTTTCAGCGCCCTTGCCCAGCCGCATCAGCTCGTTGAGAACTTCACCGCTCCCCTGCCCACCAACGCGCAGTTCACCAGCACGGCGGACTTCGCGGAACCGCGTGTGGGCCTCGCCTCAGGCAAGCTGGCTTATCGCATCAACCCAAAGTCCCGCACCGCCACGCTCGAACTGGGCGATGAGCGCCGCGCCTTCACCGGCCCGGGCGCGCTCAAGCTGTGGGTGAAGGGCAACAACTCGACCAATGAGCTCGAACTCGTCCTCCGCCACGGCAAGCCGCAGGTCGCCAACGACGGCCGCAGGTCGCTCGCCGGCCAGTCGGACTTGCCGTTGCCCCGGGTGAAGCTCGACTTCGACGGCTGGCGCGAGGTCACGCTCGACGCGCACGCCATCCCCGAGGGCAATGCCGGCTGGTGGCAGCGCCTCGTCCTCCACGCACCGGGCAAATTGGAGAACTTCGACGGCACGGTCTGGCTCGATGACCTCCGTCATTTCCCGGACAAGAACCCGCCCGCCGCCGCAAGCGTGGCCGGTTTGATTGGCCCGGCCATCCGCGAGTTTGGCACCAACGTCTCGCTCTTCTTCGACGCGCGGAACTTCACCGCCAAGCCCGCCAAAGTCCGCGCCCGACTGACGCTCACCGACCGCAACGAAAGCGCTGCCGCCGACCGCGAGTTCCAAGTCGAGCTGGGCCCAAAGGAGTCGAAAGAAATCCGGCTCGAGATGGCCCCGGACAATCTCGCGGCCTTCCTCCCGCCCTTCAAACTCGCCGGCGACGTTCTTTCGACCGACCTCGCCGAGCTGTCCACGCGCTTGGACACGATGCTCGTCATGGGCAACAGCCGGTTCCTCTTCGATGACTTCAGCGATGTCTTTGGCCGCTGGTTCACCGTTGGCACGCCCACGCAGCCACGTGCCAACTCGCGCGCGTGGATTTCGTGGACCCACGGCGAAGCCCAGCGCGCCACGCCGCTCGTGCAGATCACCGCGCGCATCGCTCGCGTAGAGATGGCTCCGGGCACCAACTCGCCGCCCAGCCGTTACGCGCTCCAGCTCGATTACACCGGTGACGCCGCCATCTACACCGGCCGCCAGCGTTATCTCCCCGGCAACGCCTACCGCCTCGGCGTCTGGGTGAAAGGCGACGGCAGCAACACGCGGCTCTTCGCCAGCATCCTCGACTACACGCACGGCGCGGACTTTTACGAAGGCGGCTGGAAACGCATCTACGACGGCGAACGCGAGGTCGCCACGCTCGACTTCACCGATTGGCGCTACTTGGAAGTGGAGCTGCCCGGCCGCGGCATCGGCAGCAACACGCCGAACGGCTCGACGGCGAACCTGGATTTCCCGCTGGAGCTCACTGCGTTCCGCCTCCAGACCGGCCCGGCATCCACGAACAACCCCGTCACGAACGGTCCCGTGTTTCTCGGCCCGATTTACGCCCTCACGCAGCAGGCCTTGAGCGGCGCGCTCGCGGTGCATGTCGCCTACGACGACGCGAATCACGCCTACCAGCCGGCCCTCGGCGCACACGTCACGGTGCAGAACTCCGCGCTCCCCGGCCCGCGCAAGGTGAAGGCGAACTGGAGCCTGCTCGACCGCGCCGGCCAGCCAGCCGCCACCGGCCAGATAGACCTCGATCTCCCGGCGGGCGAGGCAAAGTCCTTCCGCATCGACCTCGCAAAGCACGCGGCGGACATCGCGAAGTTGCCCGCGCCCTTCCGCCTGCAAGTCACGGCGTTCGATGCCGCCGATGGTTCCGTCTCCACCACGCGCCAGCTTGTGCTCACGCGGCCCGACAGTCGCGCGCTGGTCGCGGACTTCGAGGTGGACCGGGGCTTCTTGGGATTGAAAGGCCGCGAAATCAAGGGCGCTCCGCCCGAGGGCCAGTCCGCCGCCCGCACCAGCACCGAGCAGGCGCACGGCGGCAAGCGCTCGCTGCTCATCGAGTGGGACCGCGAGCAGTCGGCGCAGCGCTACATCTCAATTGACCCGCCGCTGCCCGGCGTGCCGGTGGAGCTGTCGCTCTGGCTGCACGGCGATAATTCTGGCGTGCTCTTCTACCCGCTCATCGGCGACCGTCGCGGCATCAATCACGGCCTGCCGAGCGGCCAGTGGAACTTCTTCCTGCCCCGCACCGAAGGCCCGTTGCAGAACGCGGTGCGCGTGGATTGGAGCGGGTGGCGCGAACTGAAGTTCCGCCTCCCGACGGTCGCGCCGAACTGGGCGGACGTGAACCCCACGCTCGGCTTTGTGCCCAATTATCCGCTCGGCATCCACCTCGCCGTGGACGCAGGCGGCAGCACCAACACCAGCGGCAAGCTCTTCGTGGACGACCTCTCGGCCACAACGCATGTCCCGCCCGAGGCCCGCGTGCAGCTCACTTACGACCGCCCCGGCGAGGCGAACTTCCAGCCCGCCGGCGCCCCCGTGCAAGTCACGCTGGCGAATCTCGACCTCGCCGCCCCGCGCCGCGTCAAGCTCTCCGGCGGCCTCTTCGACTGGCGCGGCACGCGCATCGCTGGCGTGGACAAGGAACTGGAGCTGGCTTCAGGTTCCCGCCAGCAGGTGGAGCTGGCGAAGAACTTCCCGCCCGGCTTCTATCTGGTGAAGGCGACGCTCACCCAGGCCGGACCAACCAACAGCATCCGCACGCTTGGCGAGCTGGAGGAAGACCTGCTCGTCGCCGATCCCGTCGCCACTCTGGGAACGAACTGGAACCAGCTCATCACGGACGAATGGCAGTTGCGCAAGCCCATCCAGGATCGCTTCACCTTTGTGGACGAGGACTGGGACTGGATTGAGCACCACCCCGGCAACCTCCAGCTCGACACCGTTCTCACCCGTGCGCGCCGCGTGACGGAGGCGGGCGGCGAACCGTTCATGCTGCTGGGCTACGCGGCGTTCTGGGCATCGGGTGCGGGCTACGAGGCCTTGAGCGCCGGCTCGTTTGTGCGCATCCATCGGCATCGTGGGCAGGCGGTGAACACTTTCCTCATCCCAAAACGCCTCGACGACTGGGACAGCTACGTCTGCGAGCTGATGCGCGGCGCGGGCCGTGAAGTCGCCGGCTGGGTCGTGTGGGACAGCCCCGACAGCACCGGGCCGATGGCTTTCCCACCTGAGAAGTTCGCCCCCTTCCTGCGCGCTGCGGACCAGTGGCGGCGCGCTTACTGCGCGGACAAGCCCCTGCTTATCGGCGGCCTCGCGCGCAGCACCGCCGTGCCCTACCTCCGCGAACTCGCCAAGCACGGCGGCCTCGACGCCATCACCGGCGTGAACGTGCGGCTCGACGTCGGCCGCCTCTCTCCCGAGGACGCCGGCGTGGTTGACTACATCCGCGAGTTGCGCGCCGCCCTTGAAACCCGTGCCGGCGATCTGCAATCGCCGCCCGCGAACAGCGCACGCACGGCGACGAATGCAGCGCCAAAACAGATTCTGCTGACCGACCTCGACTGGGCCGTTGAGAAAGGCACCAACGGCCTGAACGCCTTTGACCAGGCCGCCTACCTCGCGCGCGCCTCGCTGCTGCTCGGTCGCGCCGGCATCCGCCCTGCCCTTTCCATTCGCAACGAGGACTTCATCCGGCTCGGCCTCGGGCTGATGTATCGGCGCGAACTGAGCATTCCGCCATTGCAGGAGAAGCCGCTGGCGTATCAGTTCAAGCCCGCGTGGTGGGCCATGACGCGCGTCCGCCAATGGCTCGACGCCGCGCCCGCCGGCACCGAAATTGAAGTGCAGGACGTCGTGCCCGGCGGCACGCGCTGCCTTTTGCAGCAAGGCAAGGACGGCCGCCCTGTCGCGCTCGTGTGGCGCAACGACGAACCCGGCCACCTCTCGTTCGCCCAGGCCGGCCTCGCCGTCGCCGCTGCGGAGGACCTGTTCGGCGCGAGCGTGCCGGTCACGAACGGTTGGTATGCGATCGGCAAAGTCCCTTGCCGCTTCACGCTCACCGCCGGCACCGAACCCGCCGCGTCAGCCCTTGCCCGCCTCCGCGTGCGCGAGGGTGCGGATTCGCAGTGGCCGCAGCGCGTGCTCGCCGCGTTCACGCCCGCCACCGGCCAGCAACACGATTACGCGCACACGGGCGGTGAGGCCACGACGCTCGCAGGCCGCACCGTCGCAGGCGAGACACTCGACTGGCCGGGCCTGCGCTTCGCCGCTGGCGGCAGCGAGCGGTTCAAGGTCGCCGTGCCCGCCGGAGCCAGCCTCGTGCTGCGCAAGCAATTCCTCCTCGACGCCACCGGCCAGGAGGGCGAGGTGCTCGTGAACGGCAAGTCCGCCGGCAAGTGGAACCTGCGGCGCTCCGAGAAGGAACTCTCCGGTGGCCTGCGCGAAGCCATCTTCATCGTGGACCAGGCCGCGCTGGCCGGTTCCGTGTCCGCACAGATCGAAATGCGTTACAGCACAGTGGCGAACAC
>CAIPBN010000065.1 GCA_903863315.1 uncultured Verrucomicrobiota bacterium
AGGCCGGCGCTCTGCCCTCTTGCGGCAAATACTTTCGCCACCTCACCTCGCAGCTCCTCCGAGACACCTCATCCGGCCTGCGCCACCTTCTCCCCATCCGATGCGGAGAAGGGCATTGAGGTGGAAAGGGTGAGGATTTTGCGTCAGCCGCGTTTCAGGCGGGTGCGCACGCGCTGCTTCACGCGCTTGGCCAGCGCGCGGAGGCGGCTGTGGGGCATGGCGCGCTCCAGCGTCCACGCGTGATGCGGCACGGGCGAGCGGAAGAGGTCTTCGGGCGCGGTGTGCTTCACATCAAGGCCGGGCGTGAGGTCGTGGCCGGCCTGGGCGAAGAGATGCCGCACGAGCGCGGAGCAGAAGAACGCGTTGTCGCGGACCAGCAGGTTGCCGCGCGGGCGGAGCGTCGGGTGCCGCAGCGCGATGAGGATGCCGAGGATTTCCCGCAGCGAGTAGCGGGTGCGACCGGAGACAAGCTCCAATCCCTCGGCCACGACACGGTTCACCTGCCCGGGCGTGAGCTGGAAGTCGAGGATGGCAAGCGAGGAGTAGAGCTTTTCGTCGTGGTATTTCGTCGTGCGGTTCTCCTGCACGCCAAACTGGACGTGGCCGCGCAGCACCTGCATGTCCGACTCGATGATCCACAGATGTCCGTCGCTGCGGCGCTCACCGAAGACGAAGGCGTGGGTCCAGCGGCTCCACGCGCCGTCCGGCGTGGCGTGGCGCTCGGCGCGGGCGATGCCGCGGTCAATCAGCGTGTCGCCACCACACAGCCCGACGCGGCCAGGCAGCGCGAACTGTTCGAGGAACGCGCGGTTCGTCGTGCCGGGCGGGACCGTGACGATGGCGGGCGGGTTCACATCAGGGGCATTGCCGCAAGAGGGCGCAAAGAACGCAAAGGGAAATCCTCTTTGTGAACTTTGCGTTCCTTCGCGGCCAACCATGCCGGGTTACTTGCCCATCAAGTGCTCGATGACCAACTGGTCGAGCGCCTGATAGTTGCGGTCGGCGACGAGGGCTTGCGCGGCCTTCTCGTCGAAGCTGCGGACCTTCTCCAGCAGGCGGAGGAAGGTGCGGCGGCTGTTCGTGAGGTGGTCGAGCCAGTGCTCTTCCTTCGTGGTGCGGAAGGGATGCACGTCGAAGCAGACGTATTCGCCCTTCTTGCCGTAGCCGTTGCGTTCGAGGGAGCGGATTTGATCGAAGGCGCTGCGGAGGTTCGTGCAGCCGAAGGGACGGTCCTGATCATACTTGAGGCCGTTCTGGTCATTGAGGTGGAGCGACCAGAGCTTCCCGAAGGCACAGGCAAAATCAATTTCATCCGCCGGGTCGAGGCCGGCGAGGATGGCGTGCGCGCTCTCGATGAGGCAGCCGACGCGCTTGGGGTCGCGCGTGAGCTGGGCGATGGCAAGCGCGTGGCCGATGGTGGGGATGTAGGCGTGGTCCATCGGCTCGTTGGGCTTGGGCTCGATGGAGAGGCGGATGCGCTTGTTGTAGGCAAGCATCGCATCGAAGGCTTCGACGAGCTGGTCCACGCAGCGGCGGGCGTTCTTGGACTCGCGGATGTAGCTGCCTTCGCGGGCCAGCCACAGGACGATGAGGTCGGTGTCCAGCTCGTGCGCAATGTCGATGCAGATCTTCGAGCGCTCGATGGCGTAGGCGCGGCACTTGGGGTCGTTGCTGGTGTAGGCACCGTCAATGGTGTTCGGGTGGAACCACAGGCGCGGCGCGACCATCTCGGCGGCGATGCCGAGGCCATCGAGGCGCTTCTTCAGCTCGCGGGCCTCTTTGATGATTTGTTTGGCGGACTTGTTGGCGAGGTCGGGGACCGCGTCGTCATCGTGGAACATCATCGCGTCGAAGCCGTGCTGCTTGAGCTGGGCGAGCTTCCAGTCGAAGGTTTGCGGTTTGCGAACGGTGGGCCCGTAGGGGTCCTGACCTTCGCTGATGTTCCAAGGGCCGAAACAGAATTTGTAGGAGTGCGCTTTTGCCATAGATTTCGGCGCGGAGGCTGGCGAAAGGCAGCGGGGATGAAAAGGGAAAAGGCGTGGCAGCGGCACGCCGCCATGCACAAAAGAAAAACGGCGCGGACAAAGTCCGCGCCGTGTCGTTGTCAACAGGGTTCCCCTTTCAGCATTCCAGCACCAATGCCGGAACAGAGTGTTGGGCGCGGCACCCGGGGAACGGGAGCGGCACGCGCAGGACCGTTACTTCTTAGCCTTCTTGGCGGGCAGCGGAACGGTGTTGATAGTCTGCAGGATGCGGCCGGCGATCTTGTAGGGGTCGCCCTGGGAGTTCGGCCGGCGGTCTTCCAAGTAGCCCTTGTAGTCGTTGTTCACGAAGCTGTGCGGGACACGGATGGAAGCGCCACGGTTGGCGACGCCGTAGTTGAACTTGTCGATGGACTGGGTCTCGTGCAGGCCGGTGAGGCGCAGGTGGTTGTCCGGGCCATACACGGCGATGTGCTCGTTCTTGTATTTGTCGAACGCAGCCATGAGGGCCTCGAAGTATTCCTTGCCGCCGACTTCACGCATATGGGTGGTGGAGAAGTTCGAGTGCATGCCGGAACCGTTCCAGTCCACGTCCTTGCCGAGGGGCTTGCAGTGCCAGACGACGTCCACTTCGTATTTCTCGCAAAGGCGCATGAGCAGGTAGCGGGCGACCCAGACCTGGTCAGCGGCGTTCTTGGAACCCTTGCCGAAGATCTGGAATTCCCACTGGCCCTTGGCCACTTCGGCGTTGATGCCTTCGTGGTTGATGCCGGCATCCAGGCAGAGGTCGAGGTGCGCGTCCACAATCTCGCGGGCGATGGAGCCGACGTTCTTGTAGCCGACGCCGGTGTAGTATGCGCCCTGCGGATAGGGGAAGCCGGAGTCCGGGAAGCCGAGGGGCTTGCCATCCTGATAGAGGAAGTATTCCTGCTCGAAGCCGAACCAAGCACCGGGATCATCAGGGATGTTCGCGCGGCCGTTGGAGGGATGCGGCGTTTTGCAG
>CAIPBN010000066.1 GCA_903863315.1 uncultured Verrucomicrobiota bacterium
AGCTCCACGCCATCCATGCCGGGCATCTGCCAGTCGATGATGGCGAGACGCGGGGGATTCTCCACTTGGAGCGCCTGAATGGCCTGCTCGCCGTTGGTGGTGCTCACCACCTCGTATTGCCAGCGGGTCAACAGGTCCTCAAGGATCCGGCGGACCACTGGGTCATCTTCGACGATCAAAACTTTCATGCGCGCGCTTGTGAAGCGTGCAGAGCCTTCCAAGAAGGCTGGGACACGTCAAGCTGTGCGTGCGGAGAAGCGCCGCCGGAATCGGCGCTGCTTGGACCGGATTGCCCGGTTGGGAAGCCGCCGTTGCCGGCTGGACCATCCCGAGGTCCGCGTTTTGAGGCTGGGAATCCTTGCTGCTGCCGGTCATGTTCCACGTCAGATTATCCGTTCGCATGCCCCGACTTCTGACGAAATTGCCGCGCCGCCAATGCCTTACCCTAGCGTTGAACGCGCTTCTGGCGTTTGCCATTCAAGCTGGCGCGGCCTCCTTGAAGCTCAAGGAACCGGGGGATCATTGGAGCTTTCGGCCGCTGGCAACACCAGCCGGCCAGCATTCGATCGACTCTTTCATCAACGCCAGGCTCTCGGCCAGCGGCCTGAGGATGTCACCCGCCGCAGACCGCGTCACATGGCTGCGCCGCGTTAGTTTTGACCTCACCGGGCTTCCGCCAACGTCGGAGCAAGTGGAGGCGTTTCTCCAGGATCAGCGCAAGGACGCCTTTGAACTGGTGGTGGATGATTTGCTCGCATCGCCGCGCCACGGCGAGCGTTGGGCGCAGCACTGGCTGGACGTGGTGCGCTACGCGGACACGCATGGCTTCGAGGTCAACACCGAGCGGCCCAACGCCTGGCCGTATCGCGACTATGTCATCCGCTCGTTCAACCAAGACACGCCTTACGACCGCTTCATCCGCGAGCAGATTGCCGGTGACACGCTTGGCGCGGATGCGGCTACTGGTTTTCTGGTCACTGCCTCGGTGCTGCTGCCGGGGCAGATTGGGGCTGATGACGTTTCCAAGCGGCTTGCCCGGCAGGACGCGCTGGATGAAATAGTCGTGAACATCGGCCAGACATTCCTCGGCCTGAGCGTCGGTTGCGCGCGGTGCCACGACCACAAGTTCGACCCCATCAGCGCACGCGACTACTACGCGATGCAGGCCTTCGTCGCGGGCGTGGAATACGGCGACCGCGAATTGCGCACGCCCGAAGCTGAGGCCCGGCGACTGGAAGCAACCCGCCTCAAAGCCGAAATTGCCCAGCTCGATCAGCAGCTCGCGCGTTTCGTGCCCTTGGCGAAATCAGGCACGGAGCGCCCCCCTGTGAACGCGCGCGAGAACACCGATCGTTTCCCTCCCATCAAAGCCAAGCGCGTGCGTTTCACCATCAAGGAAACCAACAGCTTGGAGCCATGTGTGGATGAGCTGGAGGTTTTCGGCACCAGCGGCGGTAACCTCGCGCTCGCCACCCGGGGCACCACGGTCAGCGCGTCCGGCAGCAACGTCTCCGCCAACCGCCACGAACTGCGCTTCGTCAACGACGGGAGCTACGGCAACTCGCGTAGTTGGATGTCCAACGAGAAGGGCAAAGGCTGGGTGATGGTGGAGTTTCCTGCGGAGCACACGATCGAACGCGTCGTCTGGGGCCGTGACCGCGAGGGCAAGTTCACAGATCGGCTCGCGACGAATTACCTCATCGAAGTCGCCGACCTGGCGGGCGAGTGGCGCAGCGTGGCCGACTCCTCGGACCGCGCGAAGTATGTGCCCGGCCAGAACAAGCCCGCTACGGTTTCCACGAACGGCCTCAGCCCGGCGGAAGCGCAGGAGGCGGCACGCCTGCTCGCCGCAAAGCAGGCGCTCATGCCGCGACTGAGCAGCGCGGAAAATGAGCAGAAGGTTTTTGCCGGCACGTTTCGCAAGCCGGACGACATCCGGCTGCTCCATCGCGGCGACCCCGAACAGCCGAAGGACGAGGTCGTGCCCGCCGTGCTCAGCGCGCTGGGTAAGGTGAAGCTGCCCAAGGAATCCGCCGAGCAACAGCGCCGGCTTGCGCTCGCCGACTGGATTGCCAGCCCGCAAAACCCGCTCACCGCGCGGGTGATGGTCAATCGCATCTGGCAGGGACACTTCGGCATCGGGCTGGTCGAGACCGCGAGCGACTTCGGGCGCAGCGGGATGAAGCCGTCGCACCCCGAACTGCTCGACTGGCTGGCCGCCGAGTTCATCCGCAGCGGCTGGTCGGTGAAGCATATGCACCGGCTTGTCGTGCTGTCGGCGGCGTATCGGCAGAGCAGTGTTCAGTCTTCAGTTTCCGGTGATCAGTCGCGAGGGCGTTTGGCTGGCCAACTGCATGCTGGTTCACTGAACGCTGAATACGCCAAAGCACAAACGCTCGATGCCGATTCCCGCCTCCTCTGGCGCTTCCCCCCGCGCCGCCTTGAAGCCGAAACGATCCGCGATGCGATGCTCGCCGTGAGCGGCCAGCTCAACCTCAAGATGTTCGGGCGCGGCTACAATCTCTTCGCCCAGCGCGGCGGTTTGAGCGGTTTCACGCCGGTCGAGTCGTTCAAGGACGACGGGCTGCGCCGCATGATTTACGCGCACAAGGTCCGGCGCGAGCGCGAGGCCGTTTTTGGCGCGTTCGACTGTCCCGATGCCGGCCAGAGCACCGCCCGCCGGCGCGAGTCCACCACGCCCATCCAGGCGCTGAACCTGTTCAACAGCCGCTTCACCCTCGACCAGGCCGAAGCCTTTGCCATCCGCGTGAAGAAAGAGGCGGGCGACGATGTTGCGCAGCAAATCCACCGGGCCTTCCTGCTGGCCCTCACCCGCGCGCCCCGCCCTGAGGAAGTGCGCGATGCAGAGCCCGTGGTCCGCACCCATGGGCTTCCAGCACTCTGCCGCGTGTTGTTCAACTCGAATGAGTTTCTGTTCCTGCCATGACTCCGCGCGCTGAACTCATCTCCTCCGCCGGTCGTGCGTTGCTCGACCGTCGCCGTTTCCTTTCGCACAGCGCCACCGCGCTTGGCTCAATCGCGCTCACCAACCTGCTCAGTCGCGACGGCCTGCTGGCGGCACCGGGACCGGTCATCCATCCCGCAAGGCCTTACGCGCCGCGGGCATCGCATTTTCCCGCGCGGGCAAAGAACGTCGTTGTCATCTTTTGCGCCGGCGCGGTGAGCCAGTTGGAGACGTGGGATTACAAGCCGGAGCTCATCAAGTGGGATGACAAGCCCCTGCCCGGCGGGCCGTCCGTCACCTTCCAAGGCCCTGCTGGCAATCTCGCGCGGCCGCAATACGAGTTCCGCCAGCGCGGCCGGACCGGCAAGTGGGTGAGCGACATGATCCCGCATCTCGCCGAGTTGACGGACGAAATCGCGTTTGTCCACTCGCTCACCAGCACGACGAACACGCACGGGCCGGCGGAGAACTTTCTTTCCACCGGTTTCGCTCTTGATGGATTTCCCAGTTTGGGCTCGTGGGTGACGTATGCGTTGGGCAGCGAGAATCAGGACTTGCCCGCCTACGTCGCCATCCCCGACCCGCGCGGGGTGCCGCAGAACGGCTCGAACAACTGGGGTCCCGGTTTCCTGCCCGCCGCGTTTCAAGGCACCACGCTCAGTTCCAAGGAACCGGTGCGACACCTGGTTGCGCCCGGAGTTTCCGGCGATGCTGATCAAGCCGCCCGTTCGCTGCTTCAGCGGATGAACGCCCGCCATCTGGATCAAAACGCGGGTGATTCCAAGCTCGCCGCCCGCATTGCCAGTTACGAACTCGCCGCCCGCATGCAGCTTTCCGTGCCCGCCATCAGCGACCTCAGCACCGAGCCGGCGCATCTCCTCAAACTTTACGGAGCCGACGACACGCGCAATCCCGACAAGGCGGCCTTCGCCAAGAACTGCATTCTTGCCCGCCGTCTCATCGAGCGTGGTGTGCGGTTCGTGCAGCTGTTCAACGGTGCTTACGCCAGCGGCGGCAAGTTGAACTGGGACGGCCACAGTGCGCTGAAGGAGCAATACGACGTTCACGCTGCCATCCTCGATCAGCCCGCCGCCGCGCTCATCCGCGACTTGCGCCAGCGCGGGTTGTTGGAGGACACGCTGGTCGTGTGGTGCACGGAGTTCGGGCGGATGCCGTTTTTCCAAAAAGGCGCGAAGGGCCGCGACCACAACCCGGATGGGTTCACCTGCTGGCTCACCGGTGCCGGTGTGAAACCCGGCGTGAGCCACGGCGTGACGGACCCGCTCGGCCAGAAAGCCGTGCAGGACATTCATCCGCTTTACGACTTCAACGCCACCATCCTGCATCTGCTCGGCCTCGACCACGAGCAGCTCACCTTCGAGCACAACGGCATCCAGCGCCGCCTGACCAACGTGGAAGGCCACGTCATTCGTGAGCTGCTGACATGAGCCGCCAACCGATTTGAAACCATGAAAAACCTGCTCTTCTTTTTTGCCCTCGCCATGTCCCTTCAGGCGGCGGCGCTGCCCGAAATCAAACTCTGGCCCAATGGCATGCCCGAGCCGGTTGTCCCCGCCGACCCGCCCGAGCAAACCGTGAAAGGCCCGGATGGCATCACGCGCCGCTCCAATGTTTCGCAACCGCGCCTCTTTGTGCATGAGCCGCCGGCTGGTGTGTCCCGCACTGGCGCGGGCGTCATCGTGGTGCCGGGCGGCGGCTTTGGGCGGCTCGCGGATGAGCACGAAGGTTCCGATGCCGCCGCGTGGCTCGCGAAGCAAGGCATCGTCGCCTTCCAACTCGCCTACCGCACGCCCACCACCAAGCACGCTGAACCACACGCCGGCCCCGCCCAGGACGTGCAGCGCGCGGTCAGCGAGGTGCGTCGCCGGGCCGTTGAACTCAAGCTGGACCCCAAGAAAATCGGCGCGCTGGGCTTCTCTGCGGGCGGGCAACTCTCGCTCATCGCCGCCACCAACGACCGTCTGTTTCCCGGCGAAGCGACCGCACCCTCGCACAAGCCGGACTTCCTCCTTGTCATCTATCCCTACAAAATCTACGACCCCGCGACGAAGGCGATTCGCGCCGACATCCGGCTGGAGGCCGGTCTGCCGCCGACGTTCATCGCGCAGGCCGGCGACGACGCGGGCTCACTCCCGCAGGGCAGCACGTTGCTCTACCTCGATCTCATCACGCGAAAAACCCCGGCGGAAATCCACATCTACGAAAAAGGCGGCCACGGCTTCGGCATGAGGCCACGCGCCAATGCCACCGGCCCAACCGACTGGCCCCTCCGCGCCGCTGATTGGCTCCGCCTGCGCGGACTGGCGGCACCGTGATGCTCGCGCGCGGGACGGCTGCTTTCTTGCGGTTTCACGCGGTTTCCGTCATTGTCTTCGCATGGGCAACACCTTTGGCCACTTGTTCCGCATCACCACCTGGGGGGAATCACATGGCGGCGGCGTGGGCGTGGTCGTGGATGGTTGTCCGCCCCAGCTCGCGCTGACCGAGGCGGACATCCAGCCGGAACTCGACCGCCGCCGGCCCGGGCAATCCAGCATCACCACCCCGCGCAAGGAGGCGGACGCGGTGCAAATCCTCTCCGGCACTTTTGAGGGCAAAACCCTGGGCACGCCCATTTCGCTGATGGTGAAGAACGAGGATCAGCGCTCTGAGGCATACACGGAGATGGCGACCAAGTTCCGTCCTTCGCACGCGGATTACACCTATCAGGCCAAGTATGGCATTCGCGCCTGGCCGGGGGGCGGGCGCACCAGCGCGCGGGAAACCATCGGCCGCGTCGCCGCCGGGGCCATCGCCAAGAAGCTGCTGCGCGAGCGCTGGGGCGTGGAAGTGATCGCGTGTGTCGAGTCCGTGCAACACCTCCACTGCCATGTGGACGTGGAAAAACTCACGCTGGCGCAAGTTGAGGCCAACATCATCCGCTGCCCGGACGCCGCCGTGGCGGAGAAGATGATTGCGCTGGTCGAGCAGGTGCGGGCGCAGGGCGACAGCGTGGGCGGCGTCATTGTCGGCATCGCGCGCGGTGTGCCCGTTGGGTGGGGCGAACCGGTCTTCGACCGCCTGGAGGCGGATCTTGGCAAGGCGATGCTGAGCCTGCCCGCGACGAAGGGTTTTGAAATCGGCTCCGGCTTTGGCGGCACGATGCTCACGGGCAAGCATCATAACGACGCCTTTCGCAACGTGGACGGCAAGGTCCGCACCGTGACCAACCGCTCGGGCGGCGTGCAGGGCGGCATCTCGAACGGCGAGACCATCTACTTCCGCACCGCCTTCAAGCCCACGGCCACCGTCTTCCACGAGCAGGAGACCGTGGATGCGAATCTGCAAAACACCACGCTCAAGCCCCGCGGCCGTCACGATCCCTGCGTGCTCCCCCGCGCCGTGCCGATGGTGGAGGCGATGACCGCGCTGGTGCTGGTGGACCACGCCCTGCGGCATCACGCGCAGTGTGCGTGAAGGGCCAAAACCATCATTGACCCCTCCTGGGGTGCTTGTTACGTTTCGCGCCCTTTGGCGGCTGTTCACGGCCGCCGGTTTGTATGCGTCACACGATTTCAGTGCTGGTGGAAAACAAGTTCGGCGTGCTCACGCGCGTGGCCGGCCTCTTCTCGGGGCGCGGTTACAACATTGACACGCTCAACGTCGCCCCGACCCAGGACCCCAGCGTCTCCCGCATGACCGTCGTCACCCGGGGCGATGACGCGACGCTGGAGCAGATCGTCAAGCAGCTCAACAAGCTGGTGGACGTGCTCAAGGTGATTGATTTCCGCGACGGCGAATACATCGACCGCGAGCTGGTGCTGGTGAAGGTGACCGTGGACTCCAAGTCCCGCGCCGAGGTGATGCAGATCACCGACATCTTCCGCGCCAAGATCGTGGACGTGCAGCCCAAGAGCCTCACCATCGAGATCACGGGCAACGAGTCCAAGATCGAGAAATTCCTGACCCTCATGCAGACCTTCGGCGTGCTTGACCTCACGCGCACCGGCAAGGTCGCCTTGCCTCGGAAATAATCAGCAGCCAGATTCAGTAGTCAGTTCAAGTCCCGCAACCCGTAACTCGTAAATCGCTCATGCCCGCTAAAGTTTACACCGACAAAGACGCCGACCTCGGCGTGCTCAAGAACAAGACCCTCGCCGTCCTCGGCTTCGGCTCCCAAGGCCACGCCCACGCGCTGAATCTCAAGGACAGCGGCCTCAACGTCATCATCGGCCTCTATGAAGGCTCCAAGTCCATCGCGGTCGCCCGCGAGAAGGGCTTCGAGGTCGTGCCCACCGCCGAGGCCGTGAAGCGCGCCGACGTCATCATGGTTGCGCTGCCCGACACCAAGCAGGCCGCCGCCTACGAGAAGGACATCGCGCCCAACCTCACCAAGGGCAAGACCCTCCTCTTCAGCCACGGCTTCGCCATTCACTTCAAGACGGTTGTCGTGCCGAAGAACGTGAACGTCATCATGGTTGCGCCGAAAGGCCCCGGCCACATCGTCCGCCGCCAATACACCGAAGGCAAAGGCGTGCCCGCACTCATCGCGGTGCATCAAGGTGGCGGCGCGGCGAAGAAGGTCGCGCTCGCCTGGGCCAAGGGCATCGGCGGCACCCGCGCCGGCGTCATCGAGACAGATTTCAAGGAAGAGACCGAGACCGACCTGTTTGGCGAGCAGACCGTCCTCTGCGGCGGTTGCACCGCGCTGGTGAAGGCGGGTTACGAAGTGCTCGTCGAGGCGGGTTATTCGCCGGAGATGGCCTACTTCGAGTGTTTGCACGAGCTGAAGCTCATCGTGGACTTGATGAACGAAAAGGGCATCGCCGGGATGCGCTTCTCCATCAGCGAGACGGCCAAGTGGGGTGACGTGAGCGTCGGCCCGAAGATCATTGATGCCTCCGTGAAGAAGCGGATGAAAAAGGCTCTCAAGGACATCCAGACCGGCAAGTTCGCCAAGGAGTGGGTCGCTGAATACAAGGGCGGCTACAAGAAATACAACGCGCTGCTCAAGGCCGACGAGAACCACGGCATCGAGAAGACCGGTGAACGTCTCCGTGGCCTGATGCCGTGGATGCCCAAGCGCAACGTCAAGGGCGTGCAGGCCGCCTATTAAACGCGGAACGAGGAAACTCGAAACGCCATCACTTCAAACCGCCGGGAGCGCAAGCTGCCGGCGGTTTTTGCTTTTGGTAGCACCTCCCGGCTGCAACCCGGGATTGGGAGAACAAAAATCCCCTGGCACATGGTGCCAGGGGATGTTCGTGACGGTCGATGGTTGCGGCTGTCTGCGACCGACAGCGAGCGGAGGCAGGCCTGCTTTACTTGGCGGCGATGGGCTTGGGTTGGGCCTTCTCCCACTCGGCCTGCGACGCCGGCTTGGCCCCATGGAGGTGGACGAAGGTGCCTTTCTTGTTGCCCACGACGACGTCCGGAAGCTTGTCCCCGTTGATGTCGATGACCAGCAACTGCGTGCCGACGCCGGAGTTGTCATCGATCAGGTGCGGCACCCAGTCCACGGACTTGTCGGCGTGGCGCACGAGCTTGAACCAGTAGAGGACGGCCGCCGCGTTGGGCTCGGGGTCGCCCTTGGGGCCGTGAGCCCAGAAGCGCTTGCCGGTGACCAGATCCTTGAGGCCGTCGCCGTCCATGTCCACCAGGTCCATCGCGTGGGGTTGGGAGAACTTCACGCCGTAGCGGTTTTCCTGTGGCTCCTTGTTCATGAAGGTGTGGTTTTTGAACTTCGGGCTGCCGTGCTCATCCTTTTCGGCGAGCTGCTCGAACCAAGCCAGGCCGTAGCCATGGGCGGCGAGCCCGGTGACCACGTCGTTGCGGCCATCGCCATTGACATCATAGACGTGCATCTGCGCGCCGCCGGTGCCGAAGGAGAACTTGTGCTGCTTCCACTCGGGATCGCCGGCGAGCGAGGCGGGCTGCTCCCACCAGCCATCCTTTTCCAGCAAATCCAGCCGGCCGTCGCCGTTCACGTCGCCGATGCCCAGCCCGTGGGTGAACTTCTGCCATGGTCCTTTCGGGGAAATCTTGTGGAAGGTCCACTTGTTCGTGGGGTTCTTCGTGTCGGGCGTCGCATAACCGAGGAAGCCGCCGCTGCTGAAGATCAGCTCGGGTTTCCCGTCGCCGGTGAGGTCCGCAAAGGTCGGAGACTCATTGTCCGTCACGTCCACCGCCACATGGCGCTGCCAGTGGCCGGGCTTGCCCTGCGGGTTTTCATACCACCACGAATGGAGGCCGGGGAAGCCCAGCACGATGATGTCGGCCCAGCCGTCGCCGTTGATGTCGCCGGTGAAGGTGAAGAAGTTGTCCGAGTAGGCGTTGTTGACGCCCAGCCCGCCTTCAAAACCCGGCACCTGCTCGTCCTTGCCGTCGGCGGTCTTGCGGGTGAACGGCGCCTTGCCCGCCGGGGAGCTGCGCGTGGTGGGCGCGTATTCGTGGCGGGTCTTGAAGTCCGGCCCCGCATACCAGTAGGGGCCGGAAGCCACGTCCAGCTTCCCATCCCGGTTGAAGTCGGCGGCATGCGCGCCCTCGCCCCAGAATTCCGGCGTCAGGTGGAGCTTTTTCCATGTGTGCACGGTGAGGTCGGCGGCGGAGGCGGAGGCGGCCAGGGTCAGGCTGGCGGCGAGTAGAATGAAGCGTGGTTGCATGGGCGGATGATTCGGCTTTGGCCGGGCACGGTCAAGCGCGGCCGATTTTCTAGTGGAGCCGGAGGCGGCCTTTGCGCCAAGCTGCCGATGTGGAAGTCATCATCCAATCCACTCCGGAAGCCGCCGCCGAACTCTTGGCCCGGCTGGTCGCCCACGACTTGCGCGCGCAGCCGCACCTGGTGCTCGGCCTGGCCACCGGCCGCACCATGGAGAGTGTTTACGACCGGCTCGGGCGGATGCACCGCGAGCAGCGGCTGGACTTCTCCCTCGCCCGCACCTTCAACCTCGACGAATACGTCGGGCTGCCGGCGAGCGATCCGCACTCGTATCGCCACTACATGAACGAGCACCTGTTCAACCGGGTGAACGTGGACTTGCGGAACACCCACCTGCCCGATGGCATGGCCCGCGATCTGGACGCGGAGTGCCAAGCCTACGAGGCGCTCATGGTCAAGTGCGGCGGCATTGACCTGCAACTGCTCGGCATCGGGCAGACCGGCCACATCGGTTTCAACGAGCCGCTCTCCGCGCTTCGCTCGCGCACCCGGGTGAAGGCGCTTTCCCCGGTCACCATCGCGCAGAACGCGCCCCTCTTCACCGCGCCGGCGAAGATGCCGCGCCGGGCGATCACGATGGGTGTGGGAACGATTCTGGAGGCGCGCCGGGTAATCCTGCTGGCCACGGGGTCGAGCAAGGCGGACATCGTCGCCAAGGCGGTGGAAGGCCCCATCACCTCGATGATTTCCGCCACCGCCCTGCAAATGCACCCGCGCTGCACCGTGATAGTGGACGAGGCGGCAGCGGCCAGGCTGCAGGGCGTGGACTACTACCGTTGGATCTTCGCCAATGAGCCGGAGTGGGAGGCTTATCGTGACTTGGGTCCGGTCTGAGCCGGCCGCGTCAGGGCTTCAGCAGCCGTTGTTTCACTTCCTCCGTCAGCGGAGCCTTGGCCAGCCAGGTTCGCGCTGCCGCCGCATCCGTCTCCCGCCATACTTGCAGGATGTGCTGGGCCACCTGCTCACGTGAATTCGCGGGCAGATGGCCCAGTAATGCCGCTGCGGCTGCGGGAGAGTTGTTGGCGAGTTGAGGGACGAGGCCTTCGTAAGCGGCGGGCTGGGATGCAGCCGGGAGCTGTTGTGTCCAGCGGAGGGCGGCGTCCGGATCATCATCGGCCCAGTGGGCGGCGAAGTTTTGCAGCAGGGTCTGTTTGGCGTTGCCGGTCGGGAGGTTGGCCACGACGACGGCGGCTTCCTCCGGCGCGGTGCCAGCCCAGACGGTGAGGGCAGTTTCCATGGCTCGCAGGCGGGCCTCCTCGCCGGGGAGCGCCTGTGCCCACTTCAACGCCGACGCGGGATCGCTCGTGGCCCACTGGTTGGCGACTGCGGTGTAAAGCGCGTCCTGCGTGGGGCCACCGGGCAGGGCGGCGGCAAATTCAGCGACGGCGCGGGGGTTGGCCTCCGCCCACTCGTGGCTGAGGTTGAGCAGGGCATTGTCGCGGGCTTGTCCGGCCGGGAGTTGTTTCACCCAGTCCAAGGCGGCGTCGAGGTCCACGCTGCCCCAGCGCGAGGCGATTTGGGCCAGCGCCTGTTGCCGGTTGCCGCCTTCGGGCAGGGTCAGGGCCAGTTCAACTGCCGCTTTGGGATCCGTGGCGGCCAGGGTGTCGGAGAGGTTCTGGATCAACTCGCGTTTGCCTTTGCCGTCGGGCTGCTGCCGCACCCAGGCTGCGGCCGCGACGGGATCGCTGGCCGCCCAGGTGGCGGTGATCAGTTGCAGGACGCTGTCGCGCTGCCGGCCCGGAGGCAGCTCGGTCAACGCCTTGGCCGCGGCCGTGGCGGGATCGGTGCCCGCCCAGTGCTGGAAGATGGCTTCGGGCAGGCCGCTCGTCAGGCTGGTGAGACCGGCTTTCTTCAGTTCAGCCAGCGCCGCGCCGGGGTCAGTCTCGGCGAGCTGGCCGAGGACGGCTTGGAAGGCCTGGTTGCGCTGATTGCCGGGCGGCTGGGTCTGCGCCCAGGCGAGAGCGGCGGAGTTGTCGGCAGCGGCCCAAACCCCGAGCGCGGTGACGGTCGCGGAAAGGCGCTCCGGTCCACGGGTGAGCTGCTGCGCGTAAGCCAGGGCCGCAGCGGGATCCGCGCCGGCCCACTTGCCGATCAACACACCCAGCAGCGCGCTGCGATGGTCGCGGCGGGTGACTTGATCGAGCAATGGCATGACCCGGGACGCCTCGGCCGGAAGGACTCGCTCGGCCAGCTCGATGAGCTGGGTGAGGCGGTTGTCCGGATTGCGCTGGCTCATGGCCGCGTTGAACGCGAAGGCAAACTCGCTGGCACCGAGCGGCTGGCCTGCTGGATCCGATTGCACGGGGAACGTGCTGGAGTCTGGCCGGCTGGCCGGTGGCCGGGCGAGGGCAGGGAGTTTGCCGGGCTTGCCCGACGGTGCCGCCGGGCTGGTTCGGCTGGCGGGTTGAGGCAGCCACTCACGGTCCAGCCAGATGCCCAACGCCACCCCCAGAAGCAGCAGCAGGCTGGCGGAGGCGAGGTCTTTGGTGTTCATGCGGCGAAGCGTTGGTCGAACTTTCCGCTCCGCATGAGTCCGGCGCAAATAGAATCCTGCGGGAGGCGCCATGGTTCCCGCTAGCGGAGGCGGTTCCATCCACAGCGGTGAAAATTCGGCTTTCCCGTCGGGACCGGTCAGGCGAGGGTCCGGGCCTTTCCATGAAAAAAATCGCTTTCTGCCTGACGGCTGCATGTGCCTTCCTCGCGTGGTTCAATCCCGCCGCCGCGGCTGCGGACAACGCCCGGTGGTGGCGCGGCAATCTCCACACCCACTCGCTCTGGAGTGACGGTGATGACTTTCCGGAGATGATCACCGAGCTCTACAAGACCAACGGCTATCATTTCCTCGCCTACACGGACCACAACACGCTGCACCTCAGCAACAAGTGGGTGAACGTGGACACGCACAAGGGCGCGAAGGAGGCCTTCCC
>CAIPBN010000067.1 GCA_903863315.1 uncultured Verrucomicrobiota bacterium
CCGCGCTGGCCAAGCAGCTCCACACCTACGCGTTGGGTCGCGAACTGGGCTTCGCCGACCAAGCGATGCTCCGCGCCGCCGTCGCCGGGATGAAGCAGGAGAAATACACGCTGCGCGGACTGACGCAGGCGGTGGTGGCGTCAGCTGCTTTCCGTGAGAAATGAATTTCGCCGCTCACAACCCCTTCCACCGTTGAACTCTTCACGACCATGACCCCGCTCCTCCGCCGCCCCCTCCCGCGCCGCACCGTGCTGCGCGGCCTCGGCGCTTCCCTCGCGCTTCCGATGCTCGAAGCCATGCTGCCGCGCTCGGCCTTCGCCGCGCCCTCGCAGTTCAAGCCGCTCGCCCGCTCCGGCGTGAAGCCGCAGCCGCGCGTGCTCTTCTGCTACGTGCCCAACGGCGTGAACGTCCTCCAGTGGATGCCCAAGGACGCCGGCGCGAACTACACTCTCTCGCCCACGCTCGAAGCCTTGCGCGAACACAAGTCGCGCTTCTCCGTCCTTACCGGCCTCGGCCACCCCAACTCCAAGGGCGGTCATTCCGGCGCGGACACCTGGCTCACTGGCGCGGACCTGAAGGCGGTGCCCGGCAAGGATTACACGAACACCATCTCCGCCGACCAAGTCATCGCCGAGGCCATCGGGCGGCAGACGCGTTTCCCCTCACTCGAACTTTCCGACCAGTCCGGCACCGGCGGCGCGGGCCACAGCCACACGCTCGCCTTCGACCGCAACGGCACGCCGCTCCCCGCTGAGAACAGCCCGCGTCGCCTCTTCGAGCGCCTCTTCGTCCCGGATGATGCCGCCTCCCGCGAAGCCACGCTCCGCCGCTACGCCGAGAAGCGCAGCATCCTCGACGACGTCGCCGCCGAGGCGAAGGCGTTGGAGAAAAGACTGGGCCGCGCCGACCAGCAGAAAGTTGCCGAATACCTCGCGTCCGTCCGCGAGACCGAGCTGCGCGTCCGCCGCCAGGAAGAGTGGCTCGACGTGCCGAAGCCGAAGGTGGACGGCGCGCTCCTGCAACTCAGCAGCCAGCCCGGCAACGGCCACGATCGCCCGATGTGGGTGGACGTGATGAACGAGATTGCCTACCTCGCCTTCGCCACGGATGCCACGCGTGTCATCACCTTCGAGTGGTCGCGCGAAGCCGGCGGCTACGGTGGCGGCGGCGAGAATCACCACGAGCTTTCCCACCACGGCGGCGACGCCGGGATGCTCGACAAGCTCGCGAAGATTGACCGCTTCCACCTCGAACGCCTCGGCCGCCTGCTCACCTTCCTGCAAGCCACCGAGGAAGGTGGGCGCACGATGCTCGACCACACGATGGTCGTCTTCGGCTCCGGTATGAACAGCGGCGAGCGCGGCGACCATTCGCCCAAAAACCTCCCGCTCCTCGTCGCCGGCGGCAGCGCATGGGGCCTGAAACACGGCCAACACCTCGCCCACGACGCGAAGACCCCGCCGCCCCTCGCCAACTTCCTGCTCACCCTCATCCAGAAAATGGGCGTCGAGACCGCCAAGTTCCAAGACGCCAAAGGCACGCTGACGGGCCTAGTCTGACCTCCCCTATTCCCCATTCCCAATCCCCTATTCCCTGCGATGAACCTCACCACCACCGTCACCCTCCGCGTCGTCCTCTACGAAGGCGCCGACGCGCAACCGCTCGACAGCACCAACCGCTTCTCCGCGCTGACCGCGCTGTTGGAGAAGGGCTTCGCCGTCACCCGCGCCGTCGCGGGCGGACGCGTCGCGCCGCATGAACGCGGGTCGTTGCTCGTGCTCGGCCAGTTCGCCGGGCGCACGCCGGAGGCGGCAGGCGTGACTGCCGGCACCACCGTGCGTTTCCAGGACATCACCGGCCTTGACGCCACGCGCATCGCCGACGCCGCCG
>CAIPBN010000068.1 GCA_903863315.1 uncultured Verrucomicrobiota bacterium
GCATTGCTCTGGGACCGACGGCGGCGCTGAACTATTGGGTGGCGGCACCGTTCACCACGAACAACCACACCGGCCGGGGCTACCACTACAGCCCGAACGCGGGGAAGGTCTTCGCCGTGCAATCCGGCCAGGTGCAAGTGACCTGGCGGCGGGCGGACCCGCTGTCGGGCCGCCCGGGCGACTACGTCGGCAACGAAAACGTGAAGTATGCGCTGGTGGACGGGTTTTACTACGATCTACAGACGAAGACCTACGTGGTGTCCGGCAGCGCGGTGCAGCAGCCGCGGTTGATGGGCTGGACGGAGGGCAGCTTTTCCACGGTCGGCAAGCGCGTGACCGTGCCGGCCGCGATCGTCAAGGACATCAAGTTCGCCTACAACTCAGCCATCCCGCAGTATGTGCCCAGCAACGAGGTGTATCAGGCCAGCAGCGCCACCAGTCCGCTCGGGGCACTGGGCGTGATCCAGGAGACGCGGACCCTCTGGAACGAAAACGGATTCCTCTCAGCCTACAACAAGGAAGGGCGTATTTTCGTGGAGCTGCTGGGCGATACCGCCGGCGGGAACCTCCGCCGGCACCTGGGCATCGAGATCATTGACCTGACCCGGGAATTGCCGTTGAAGGATGTCACGGTGGAGATCGGGGAGCTGATGCCGCCCGCGCAGGTAGCGGTGGCGGAGGATGCCAGCCTGCGTCCGGAAGCGCTCAACACCGTCGGCGGTTTGAAATACGCCTACGAGTATTATGTGGGGGGCGCGCAGAATGTGTCTGAAAATGCTTTGAAGGAATACTACGCGCTCCGGGCAACGCCGCAGGCGAATTCCTCGCTGCTTCGCTGGGTGGAAGAAGGGGTGGCCGGTTTGTTCTGGCCGGTCCGGATGGTGCGCTACCAGCAGGTCTGGCCAACGAGCGTGGACAAATACAGTCACTACGTCCGCGCCGTCGTGCCGTCCCCGGTCGAGGCGCTGCAGACAGCCGTGCAGCTATCGGTGCAGAACACGCCGGCGGTCGAGTATGAGGATGAAACCGGCCGGTTGCGTTCCTTCCTCACGCCGGATTCGAAGTTCTATACCTTCCTTGATTCCGGAGTGCCCGCGTTGCGGACGCTGCTGCGCTTCACTTCGAATGGCAAGTTGCGGTTCGAGCGGGTGTTCTCGTGGCTGGACGTCAACTTGCGAGCGACGAATTTCGCCAACACGGTGGCCACGAACCTCACCGCGTGGGATGCGGCGAACCGGGCATTTAACTGGCCGGATGAGTTGAAGGCGCCGCGCGTGGTGAACCAGAACGTGTGGGTTGGCCAACGGATCGATCCGCCGGCGGGGGAGGCCAGCGCCTTCACCGACTTGAGCCATCTGGCGGGTTACATCCTGCAGTCGGAGGGGCGGGACTTCAGCGTCACCGCCTACCAGGATCCCTATGTGGTGGGCTTTAGTGAAGCGGTCACCAGCTCGATCATCCCGGTCAATGCGCGCAACAATAATTCCAAGCTGGAGGTGTGGTGGTTCCGCCCGAACTCGGTGAACAACGCCGTGGGCTTCCAGAACGTCCTGTGGCCGTCCACCCTGGGCCGCTACACGATCCTGTGGCCGACGAATGAGCCGTTCGCGCGGGACTTGATCCTGGCCAGCAACGACGGCAGCGGCGGTCTGGGCAGCCTCGAGGCCAAAGGCGGACTTTACATCCAGAACGACCCGAGCCTGCCCGGCTACAACCCCAACGAGGAACATGCCCTGATGCAGGGCGGGCAGGTGTGGGCGTTGCGGGATGATTTGAACATCAAGAGCGGGCCAAATTACTCATCGCACCCCTACGTGCTCCTGCAATACCCGGCGGCGGACGGCCGGCCGAGCATGACGGTGTTCCAAGTGCTGCGGGAGAAGGGGAACATCAAGTTTGATTACACGATGAACGCCGGCATCGTGCTCCAGGCGCCGATGCCGCTGCCTTTGATGGACAAGCCGCTCGGGAACAAGGTGATCGGCGAGCCGCCGCGCAGCCTGAACATTGAGATTCGTGAGCGCATGGTGACGGCGGGAAGGCTTTTCTCCGGGGGAGGCGGCATTTCAGGCGGCAGCGGCATCGTCGGGATCACCTTGACCACCGCGAACCGGCATTTCTTCCAGCCGTGTGAGACGCTGGCTCTGCAAAACGTCCCAGCCAACGCTGGGGCGATTCAAAGCCGGTGGTTTTACAGCACAGGCATTGAGCCATATGACCAGGTGGTCCACGGAGTTGTGACGACGGTGGCCCCGCTGACGCTGGGCGTCTGGACAGGCAGTGCGCAGCCGGTGGACACGACGAAGTATCGCTTTGCGGTGACCTCACTGGCTGGACTTAACACCGGACTGAAAGGCGTCGTCGGCAATGTTTCGCAGCAAACGAACTGGGGCGTGACCATTTCCGGCAGCGGCACCGTTTCTGGCTCGTCGTTTGTGGAGCTGCAGTTTACGGGGGCCACCCCGGCGGCCGCCCAAACTGACACCGTGCTGGCCGTGGCGGATTCTGGCATCACCGCGAATGCGTTTGTCGGCTGGCGGCTGGGTTACGAGAAGATCCCGGACAACATAAGCGATCCGGCAATCCGGGAGCGGTATGCGAGCTTCACGTTCCAGGATCGCAAGGGCGACACGTGGCTTTACCGTGGGCCACACGAGGCGAACGGCACGGCCAAGATGGTGATGCAGTTCTACTACAAGACCTTGGAAGGATTTTATTATCCCACGCGGCCCTACAATGCCCAGCCGCCGGTCGGAACCATCACGCCCTATCTGCGTCCGTTGAATCCCGACGGCAGCTATGCGGGCGACCCGATCAATGGCGATGGCAACCGGGACAACGTCGGCGACGGCAATCCGCTGGGGATCATCTATCGTGCAGTCTGGCCGGAAAGCACTCCGGTGCTGATGATGGCCGAGACGCTGGCGACGCCCAAACGCGGACTGCCCGCCATGCGCGGCCAGACCAGCCTGCAGATTCTTTACCAGCAATCGCATATCGCAGGGGGGTTGGGGAGCAAGACGGTAGTTCTCCAAGATCCAACGCGTCAGAAGCAAATCTTGCTTGCGCCGCCGGATGACACGGCAAACCTCACCAAGATACCGGACTCCGTCCGCACCAGCCCCTACAACGGCAAGACTTACTTCCCCAACCTTCCACCCCATCTCGTGGAGCGGTTTTTCTTCGACCCGGCCCGCGGGGCGAACGGGGCGCTCGTTCTTGCCGGCCAGTTCAAGCAGGAGATTGTGGGAGAGAGCTACTTCCTGCTGAACGTGCTGGGTCCGCAGGATGTCGCAGTGCTGAAGGGGCTTTGCTTGGTCGGTGACAACGACAAGGCACATTGGGATGCAGTGTTTGATGGCGGTTTGCAAACCCAGGTGGAGCAGTTTGTGGAGAACTCGGGCCGGCCGGGCACCTTCATCCCCGGCTCGACGAATACGTATGGTCCAAGCGTTCTGGCTGAAGTGAAGGATCAGGATGAGGCGGTGGATTCCTACGCGCTCACAGCGGTGGGGCCAGGAGTCGGCTACATCAGCGTGATCGCCGCCAACGGCAGCGCTTTCACTCCGGTGGGTGATCCCGTGAGTGTCTATGTCATCAAGGTGGTGGACACCTTGTATCGCGGCGAACTGAAGATCGTGCAGTCCTCAAACCCGCTGAACGAGATGCTGACGTTGCAGCAGGTGGTCGATCTCGCCGGGAAGGTGGATGACTACGAATTCGAGTGGAAGATCACTGCGCCGGTGGATGGCGCTCCGCCGCCGGTCTATTTGAACACGCGCCGCCTGTTGCTGGGCGATGGAACCTGGAGCCATGTCCGCTTCCCACTGGCTGCCGACCAGCCGGCGACCGTGGCGTTCGCCGCGTCGTCGCGAGTGATTCCTGAAATTTCGACCGCCGTGACGCCGGTGAGCATGCTTCAGTTTGCGAA
>CAIPBN010000069.1 GCA_903863315.1 uncultured Verrucomicrobiota bacterium
CGATCTGCCGACACTGACAGCGCAGTTCCCGCCGTGTTCAAGCGCACTTGGTTTGGCTGGCCACAGAGGCACCGTCAGGCAATCAAAGCACGGTCGGAGCTGCGGGGAGATTCTTGTCCACCCACGGACACAAAGCAATCGCAAGGTCCGGTGGGGGAGGGACGCCCGACGGAGGAGGCTAAGCCGCACGGCTCCAAGACGGGCGACCAACTTTGGTTGTTCTACTTGTCCAGGATGGACAGCACCGCTGCACGCTGATCCAAATGGTAGCGCTTACCTGACGGCAGCGGGGGGAGAGGCTTGAGGAAGCCCTTTTGCACGAGCTCGTCCACATCCTTGGCCGCCCGCCCTTGATTGGCGGTCATGTATTTCGTGATCGCATCGTAAAGTGCCTGGTGATCGGGCAAGTCGGATGGCTGAATGCCAATTGCCGAGGCCGCCTCCTTGATTGGAACTTTGGACATTGCCTCGACGGGGGCAGACCGCTTTTTGCAAGCGCACAGACTAACGCCAACAGCGAGCAACAGACCGATCCGCTTCGCCTTGGCTAGCGTTCGAAAGGTGGGCATCCGAGGGTCAGAAAGTTGTGGAGTGGGTCATCAGCCACAGCATGTCCACGCTGTTGGCCAGAGTCTGAAAGCCCGCACCCGGCTCATTTTTAGGAATGGTCCGAGGATCTTGCCAGCGGTGAGTCTCGGCGCGACCGTCGGAGAACGAAAACGCGGTGGCCTGATTGTGGTAGTTGGCCGGCCAGTCGGTGATGCCAACCTGGGTCATGTCAATGGTGCCTGCTGCGGTCCATCCGTTGACTGCGACGGCGAACCATCCGTCGTTGATGCTGCCGATTCGCTCGTCCACGGTGAGCCACAATTCGTCCGGCTTCCGAAGGTCTGATTCTCGGCGGAACACTGTCTGGCCATAGGTGGTGCTGATTGAGCCGACGCCCCGTCCCGGATTCATCCAGCCATTCATGGAGACGGTGCGCACCCGATCTCCCCCGCTAGCAGCGTCCTTACTTTTGTCGTTGGGGCACTTGTAAAGGCTTGCGTTCACTGCGTAGCCCGCGCCGAGACTGCCGTTGGGTCTTTCCGACTCGCCGACCAGATAGTCCGTGTTGACGTTGTCTGGACTGCCAGCGCCGCCATTGACGAGCCAGCCCCGGACCCACCCGGGGTTGCCGGAACTTCCCGCCGCTCCACCATCCCCATTGCGGGCCAGTCTCCCATCGTGGTCGTCCTTGTAAATCGTCCACGCCAAGGCCAACTGTTTCACGTTGTTGAGGCACTTTACTCCCGAAGTCTTGCTCTTGGCTTGTGCCAGTGCCGGCAACAGCATGCCTGCCAGAACTGCAATGATGGCAATGACCACGAGCAGCTCGATCAGGGTGAAGCCAGAAACTTCGTTCCGATTGGGGCGTTGGGCGCGAGAATGAGGAGTTTTCATGGGCGATATGAGGAGTATCTTCGCTTCCTTTCAACTGTCAACTGCTGGACGGGAAGACAGTTATATCTGCTGCACTACCTTCTGGTAACACTCTGGGCAGATGCCGTGGGTGAACTTGGCCTGGGAATGCGTGGTGATGTAGGACTCCACCTCGTGCCAGTAGTTCCGGTCGTCGCGAATCTTTTTGCAGTAGCAGCAAATGGGCAGGAGACCTTGCAACTGCTTCACATGCTCCAGCGCGGCTTCCAAGTCCTTCACCCGCGCTGCCAGCTCGGTTTGTAGATGCACGAGCCGCGCCCCGACCTGAATGCGGGCCTTGAGCTCCTCCTGGTCGAAGGGCTTGGTGATATAATCGTCCGCGCCGGATTCCAGCCCTTGCACGATGTTGGCCTTCCCGCCCCGGATGGTGAGCAGGATCATGTAGAGCGGGGACAGCTTGAGCTGATGGCGGGCGCGGCAGCACAGCTCCACGCCATCCATGCCGGGCATCTGCCAGTCGATGATGGCGAGACGCGGGGGATTCTCCACTTGGAGCGCCTGAATGGCCTGCTCGCCGTTGGTGGTGCTCACCACCTCGTATTGCCAGCGGGTCAACAGGTCCTCA
>CAIPBN010000070.1 GCA_903863315.1 uncultured Verrucomicrobiota bacterium
GCTCAGTCGCGAGTTGGCCGGGGCCTGCCATTTGGGATCGTGGAGTTGCTCGGTGCCGGAACCGCGCCCGTTGTTCGTCGAACGAAATCCCTTGATGCCTTTGGGGCCTTCGAGTTCGGCGATGTTGCTCCAGGCGCTGTATCCACTATCGGAAAGATCGCTCGATGGTTTGTCGGTGGCCACCGCGTTGCCGAGCTTGGCAGGGATCGCCGCGTTGAAGTCGGTCGAGCGAACAATGGTCGTGTCATAAGTGATGTTGGCGTAGCCAAAGACGTAGTCGTCCACATTCAGCACCGGCATCTTGCCCACCCATTGCTGGCCCTGACGCACGCCGGGAGTGTCGCGCCAGGAACGGGCGTAGCTGCATGGGTTCTTGAGCGCGTAAAACATCTCCACCTTGCGCACGGCGTCGGGTGAGGCCGGCGTGATGACGAGTTCCGGCACGCCTGTGGCATCCAGACGGATTTCCGACTTCGGATGCTCCGGCCATGTGACGTTGTTGCCGAGCACATGCTTTTCCAACCAAAACTTCGTGTTGTGCCCGATCTTCTCGGTGTCGTGATGTCCGCGTGCTTGGATCGCAAACGACCACGCCACGCCCTTCGGGAACTTCTTGAAGCTCTCCAGCCCGCGTTCATGCCCGCCGTGATGATCGTTTGAGCCATTCAAAAACAAGGTCGCCGCCGTGATGAAGGGCACATGGGCCTCAGGCGCGATGGAAGCCAGGATGATCTCTTCACCCGACGACTTCGGCGGCTCGACGTAAGGCACGTTGTAAAGCCAGACCTGCTTGTCGCGGTAGTAGTCGTTGTAGCCGATGCCGAAGTAGGCGGCGACTGCCTTCACCCGCAGATCGGTGGCGAGATTCCACATCAGCGTGCCGCCATACGAATAACCCGTCGCTCCGAGCCGTGTGCGATCCACTTCCTTCTGCTGCTCGAGATAGCTAAGCACCCGCCGCTGGATGGCATACCACACGTAGTCGGAGGTTTGCTTTGGATCGGTGATTTGTTTTCCATCCAGGTCCTGCGCCCGCACCGGTCCCGCCACCGTGCGATCCATGTTTCCGTGCCGCAGCTTCTCCGGATACTTCGTGAAGTGAGGCCGGCTTCCCGTCTTCCCGCAATAGTCGTGCGCCATCACCGCCCAGCCGTCCTCGACAAACTTCCGGTCCGGCTCCGGCGCCCCCATCCAACCATGCACCACCAGCAGGCCCGGAGCCTTCGCCGCACCCGTCTTCACGCGGTAGCGGCAATAAACACGGACCTCCTCACCGAGCACATACGCGCTGATGTAAGCGTCCCGGTTGAAGATGCCGTCTTTCGTTTCCACCTTCACGACCTCCTCCTTGAAGTCGCCTCGATTGGGGTCGTAGTCCTTCCAGAGGGCGGCGGGAGTTGGGAGAGGATGGCCAGCCTGCACCCAGGCGAACGGTGTGAGCAGCAGGCACGTTAGGGTCCGTGTCATCGTCGTCATAATGTTCGTCCGTTAGTCCCTTTGAAACTGGTGCGATCACTTCACGGGATGGATGCGAGGACGATGTTACAGGTGCGGGTCATGCTTGGTTTCATAGAAATGATGTGAGGAAAACATCGCTTGGTTCCAAATGAACCATGAATCTGGCCCTCAGTTCCATTTCTTGCCGGCCGGGGCTGATTCGATCTGCTTGACAGAGAGGCCGTTGAGCGCCTTGGCCTGCACTTGCAGTTTCCAATCTTTGGGTCCGGCAGTGTTCGCCCGCACGAGCAGGGTGTTTTTCCCAGCGACCAGGTGAACAATCAGTTCCTCGTGCTCTTTGACGTGCCCGTGGGCCACGTCGTGCCGCAACACATTCGCGCCATTGAGCCAGGCGGCGATTCCGTGGGGGGAGGCGGGAACTTTTGGGACCGACAGCGAGAGCGCGAGTTTGCCCGGCGCCGCGGCCTCGAGCACGACGCGCGCATAGGCCACCACATCGCGAACCGGCAGGCCGCGCGCGTCCTGCACTTCGACGAAGTCAATCCATCCCTCGGCGTCGAGCGGCTTGTTCACGGCCCAGTCCAACATCGCCGCCTCCGCCTCTTTCTCGGGGGGCCAGACCTGGTCTTTGATTCCTTTTCTTTGCACCCAATAGGAGGGGGAGATGTCCACGAAGGAGATCAGGCCGGTTGATCTGGGAGCGATGGCGGGGGCCGGGGCGACGGTGGCGTTCGCCAAACGGGCGGGCGCGTTGGTCAGGTCGTAGCAGGCCACGCCATCCACGAGCCGGATGAACAGTCTGCCGTAGTAGATCGCGGGTGAGGTATTGTGCATCGCGGGAACGCTGACCGCGAAGAATGTCGCCGGCATGGTTGGAGTGGCGCTGAACATTGCCAGCTTCGAATCGCTGTCGTTCTTGCTGCTGACGATGTGGAAGACCTTGCCGTCGGCGAGGACAGGCGACGAGATCCCTGAGCCAGTTGACTTCTGCCAGAGGACCTTCCCGGTGAGGTCGAGGCAGCGGTAGGTTCCGCCAAAGTCGCCGAACACGTGGCCGTCATGCAGGAGATAGCTGCCGACACGATCACCCGTGAACTTAACGAACAGCTCCTCCGCCTTGTCCGGCTGCAATCGGTAGCCACTCACATTGCCTGCTGTGATGCAGACATCGCCGACGATGGCCGGTGTTCCGGGGCTCTTTTGTTGACGATAGTCCTGCCAGATCACGCTGCCGTCCTTCGGATTCACGCAGGTCAATTTGCCCGTCTGCGTGATGAGCTTCGGGCCTTTGTCCGAGTTCCACACGGCGACCGAGGAGGATTTGTCGCCGTTCATGTTGGGATCAGACGTGGCCTGCGGGCAGGCCCACAGCTCCTTGCCGGTGGCGGGGTCGAAGCCCTTGAGCACACCGCTCTCCTTGCTCGGATCATTGACGCCCGGGTTGAGGTGTTTCCCGCTGCCGGCGATGACCACGAGGACGCCATCAACAATCACTGGCGAGGTGTTGATCCCGTCGCCTCCTGTGTCGTCGGCTTCGTCGTCCTGACGGTTGGCTTGGTTGGCCAACTCGCCGCCTTTGCCGGCCAAACAGATGTTCGGGGTCTTCCACACCTCCTTGCCGGTTTCGGCGTTCAGGCAATACATGCCATTGGCGCCGACTACGAAGACCTTGCCACCGCCCACATACGGCGTGCTGCTGCAGCGACCATTCGGAAGCCCGGGGTAGCTGGTTTTCCAAAGCGTCTTGCCGGTGTTCGCGTCGAGGCAGAAAATCCGGTCGGCGGCGGCGGCCTGATCACACACATACAGATAGACCTTGCCATTGGCCACCACCGGGCTGCCGTAATTCGAGAACGAGCCGCCTTTTTTCGGTCCTCCTACGATCTTCTCCCCGCTTTTCCACAACAGCACCGGGCCCTCTGGACCCCACGCGTCGGCGAGTTTGGGGCTGTGCGGCGCGACGCCGTTGCGATTGGGCCCACGCCATTGGTTCCAATCCGATTTCCCGGCAACCGTCGTCGGCTTTTCGGCGCCGCTCACGGCGGGACTCCAGGCGGTGGCAAATGCGACAATAGCGACGACGGCGAGTTTGGTGGGGGAAAGCGGCGTCATGGACCAAAATCCAACTGTTTGCGGCAGGGTGGCGAGTGAAGTGATGAGTCTCATGATCGTGTTCCGGTTGTTGTGGTTCACTTTGCCTGTGGTGCCGCCATCGCGTCCACTTCGCTCATCTTGAACCGCACGCTGACGATGGATGGGTTTTCCTTTGCGGTGAGACTGGCGTAGGTGGTGGCGACGATGGTGCCGTCGGGCAGCAGGTGGAGACCGGGATAGAGTCCGTCTTTGAGGGTCTTAATCAGGCTCACGCGATACTGGCCGGGCTTGCCTTGCTTGATGTCGTCGTAGGTGCCGACCCAGGCGATGAGTCCCTTGTCCTTCGCGTTGGGTGCGGCGTGACGGAAGACGATAACGAAGCGCCCATCGGGCAGACGGATGCCGTGGTGGCGGTCGCCGGTGAGGCCCCACGGGGCGTCCACTGCCTGCGACCATGTTTTGCCCTCGTCCCGTCTGAACATGACGAGGCTGGTGCCGCTGCGTTTGTTTTCGCGCATGAGGCAGCACAGCTCGTCACCATCCGGCGAGCGGAAGACATAGGGCTCGCAGGGATCTTTGCCATCGAGCTGCGTGCCATCGCAGGCGAGCGCCGGCTCGGACCAGGTAAAGCCGCCGTCGCGCGTGATGGACTGCACGACTTGCAGCGTGACGTCCTTGCCCGTGCCGGCGGCGCGATGAAACATGCCGAGGTGCGATCCGTCCTTCAGCGGAACGATGGTCGAGAACGCAAACACGCATCGGAATGGCTCGTCCTTGGCGAGCCGACCCGCGCCCAGCGGCGGCAGCTCGCGCCAGGTCTTGCCATCGTCCTCGCTGACGATGCGCGGCACATAACCCTGGAGGCGACCGGGGAAGTCGTTGATCACTTCATCCTTACCCACGGCCGTTTTGCCAGAGAAAACCCACAGGCGGTCTTTCCCATGCGAGTCGGTGATGCGGAAGATGATGCCTCCTTTGAAGTTCACGTAGTTCGGCGGCATGAGTTCATCGACACGCTTCCAAGTCAGACCGCCATCCTCGCTTCGAGCCATCGGCCCCGCATGGCCGCCGTGGCCGATGTTCCAGACGCAAAACATCGTTTTGTTGTCCGCCAGCATCGCCGTCGTGGGATGCGCGTGGTAGGCGCTGGCTTCCGTCGTGCCACGGGCGATGATGATCTGCCGCTGCGTGTCGTCGGAGAGGTCGATGTGTTTCAACGCCTCGCGGTGCTGTAGCCACAGCGCCTTCTTCTCGGCGGGCGCGGATTCCCAAGCGCGCTTCGCTCCTTTCGTGGCAATCTCCACTTCGGGCTTCTTCAGATCGCGAGGTTCGTCGTTTTGCGCGGAAGCCGCCAGCGGCGCGAGCAGCAGGACGGAGAGGTATGTGAGGGTGTGCGTCTTCATTCTGGCGTTCCTCCTTTACTGATGAGACGACGGTTTGATTTCACGCGGGCGCTGGCTTCGGCATTGGCGGCGAGAACGTCTTCTTCGCGGAAGGTGGTCATCCAGAGTTCTTGCTCGCGAGAGCGCTGATAGTCCCAACAGAAGTAGATGGTGCCGTCGGCGGCTTGTTGGGCGTCGGGGTAGGAGCAGCCGACGCGTTCATCCAGGACGAGGCCGCCGGACCAGGTTTTACCGTCGTCCTTGGAGATGAAAGCGGTGAGTTCGCGGCGCTGTTTGGCTTTGCCGGCTGACAATGGGTCCTCGTCGATGCCGAGGTGCTTCACGAGGAGGAGATTTCCCGACTTCAGTCTGCCAATGAAGAAACGCGAGGGCGTGTGCGGGATGGCGGGCGTCTTTAGCGGACTCCAAGTCGCGCCGCCATCGGTGGAGAGGCTTTCGCCGATGCCCTTGGCGGTGCGCACGAGCATCCAGAGTGTGCCATCCTTGCGCTCCACCGCCATCGGCTCGGAGGGAAAGAGGTCCCAGCTCGCCAGTATCTGGCCCTTCACAGTGAACGTGCGGCCTTTGTCGCGCGAGACATGCGAGAGGATCGCGCCCATGTTTTCCGGACGTCTCGCGTAGGTGGGGAACAACCAGTCGCCGTTGGCGAGCACGGTGGGCTTGTTGAGCAGCACGCCCTCGAAGACGGGTCGCGGCTGCGACCATGCGGGACTTTCCTGATCGCCGTCTTCCGCCGTGACCGCCCAGGCGTGCTTGTGCAGCGGGTAAGGCAGGGTGAAGAAAACCCACAGCTTGCCATCTGGGTCGATCCACGGATGCGGGTCATAGGCTTTGAGCGGGCCGGGGCCGTCGGGATCAATCGCGAGCACTTCTTTCCAAGTCTTGCCGCCATCGCCGCTGGTGCTGACGACGACATAAGCATTCGGACAGCGCTCGATGATCTCGCCCGGTGTCGTGCCGGAAAACCACGCCGCCCAGAGGCGTCCGCCGCGTGAAACCGCGATGCTGGGCACGCCCGTGCAGGTGCGCTTGGCGCGGTTGTAGTCCGCGGTGCTGCCGGGATTCGGGATCAACTTCGGCGGAGTCTCTTTGTCCGGTCGTGGCCCGGTGCCGTCGTCGGGGTCGATGCCTGCAAACTGATTGGGGTTCGGCTTGGGCTTCGGTGCATCGGCAGCGTGCAGCGCAGCCAGCGGCGCGAGGAGTAGCGCGGTAAGAAGTGTGAGGGTGCGGTTCATTGGTCTTGTGGTGATTCACTTCTTCGGCCTGTTCGGCAGAGCTTTGATCCACGCGGGATTGAATACGTAATGGTCATTGCTAGTGATGGGTTGGATTCGCGTTAGCGCGCGTTTCGCGGCGTTGGCGACTTCGGGCATGGCTTGGGCATACGTGGTCAGCAGCGCGGTCAGCAGGGCGATGAGTAATGCGAGACTCGGCATCATTTGAAGGTCATCCATTGATGGCGTGTCACTGTAGCAGCGCCTTCAATCGCTGCGCATACACGGCGTAGCCGGCGGGCGAGAGGTGGATGTTGTCGGGCGTGAACAGCTCCTTCTTGATCGTGCCGTCGGCGTTCGTGAAATCGGCGGTGAGGTCGAACACGCGCACCTTGGTGTCGGCATCGAGCTTCAACGCGTCGAGCGCGAGGTTGGTCTTCTTGATGTCGTCGTGGAAACGATTCCCCGGCGCGTGAGCCGGCAGGATTTTGGCGA
>CAIPBN010000071.1 GCA_903863315.1 uncultured Verrucomicrobiota bacterium
CGCACGGCGAAAAACGGGACCGAGTCGGGAAACACGATCGCGCCGATTTGTTCGTTGAGCGTGCCCAGGCCCGCGTTGTCCACGGGTCCGCCGGTCTCCAGATCCACGAAGTTTCCGGTCGGCGTGAAGACGACCCAATACTTGGTGCTGGCTTGCAGCAGCGGCAGGGTGACGGACTGGTTCGTCAGGCGCAGCGAGAAGCCGCTTACCGGCACGGACCAGCTTTCCAGAACGGTGCCGGGGACACCGCCTGCATCCGTGCGCAACTCCGTCAGCAGGGTGCCCGGAAGAAACGCTGAGAGCTGCACCGCGACGGAACCCAATTGCCAGGCCTGGTTGTCGGTGGTGAAGGCGACCGCGTAGTTGGTGCCCACGTTCACCGTGCGGAAGTTGAAGAGCGGGCTGGCGAAGGTGTCAACGATCGCGGGGTTCGTGTCATCGTCCAGGATGATTCCGACCGCCGTAGGCGTGAGGAGCGTCGCCGCGTCCGAAGGGCTCGACAAGGTGACGGTGAACTCGCGGTTGCCCTGGCTGCTGGTGTTGCCGTTGACGAGCACCTCGATCTCCTTCTCCGTCTCACCGGCGGCGAAGGTCAGCACGGCATTGGTCAGCACGTTGCCGGTGAAATCGCCGGGGCCAGCCGGGGTCGTCCCGCTCTGCGTTGCGCTGCCTGTCACGGTCCAGTTCACCGTGGTGATGCCGTTGATGAGCTGGGTGGCTTGCGCATTCCGCTGCACGGCGAACTTGAACGGCTTCGCCCCGGCGTTGCCCTCGCTGCGTGTGGCTATCCGAGCGCTGATGGCGAGCGTGGCGTCATCGTCCAGAATCGTGCCGATGGCCGAGGCGGTGCCCAAGGTGGCCCCGCCCGTCGGCCCGGAGAGCGTCACGCGGAATTCCTTGTTCGGCTCCGGCTCCACTTCGCCTGCGACGTTGATGGTGATGACCTTGCTGGTCTCCTGCGCCGCGAAGTTGAGCGTGCCCTGAGGATTCCCCTGCGGCACAAAGTCAGTGATGAACACGAAGGGGAAACCCACCGCACTGACGGCCCAGTTCACCGACACCGCCAGCCCGAGGTTGCCGCTGCGCGTGACGGTGAAGGTGAAGGGCGTGCTGCCGCTGTTGCCCTCGGTCTTGTTGGCGTCCGTGGCGGCGATGTCCAGCACGGGGGAGCCGTCGTCATTCTCAATCACGCCATAGACCTCTGAGACAGAACCAAGGGTGGCTCCGCTCGGGGCCGACAACACGACCCGGAAGCCTTCCGCCGTCTCGATGTCGGAATCCCCATTCGCCGTCACCGTGATCGTCTTGGCGCTTTCCGAGGCAGCGAAATTGACAGTGCCGCCGGGCAAGGTGCCACCCACGAAGTCCGCCGCTCCCGCAGCCGTGGGCGCGAAGAACGTGACCCCGCTCACTGCCCACGCTACGGAACTGGCCCCGGTCAGGGAACCCGTGCGCGTGATGGTGAACGTGAAGTCCCGGTTTGCCCCGCTGCCTTCAGCCAGCCGCACCGGATCGTTGTTGGCGTTGAACGGCACGAGCGCGATCACCGGAGCAACCAGATCCGCGCTATTGTCGCGGTTCACGACCAGTTGGAATTTTGCCCGGGAATCACGGTGCCCGTGGCGATTTCCGCCCCGGCCTTCGCGCTACCCAGGGTCCCCGAGCCGGAGGTCGTGCCGCCGGCGAAGGCCCACTCAATCCCATCACCGCGAATCCGCACCGCGCTCACGTTGCCGCCCAAGTTCAAGCCGGCGCTCGTGAAGTCGAGAAAGTAGGTTTGAAACGGAATGGAGACCGGCACGTAAACCCCGCCCTCGCTCCAGTTGCCACCGACGCGGAGCGCCACGCTGGCCAGCCGATAGCTCTGGCCATTGATGATCGTGTCGCCGCCAAAGCCGGCCGCAACGCGCAGCTTCACTCCCACAAACGTCACCACTCCCGCCTGCCCGCCTCCGGTGAATTCCTGCAGGCAGCCAGCGGAACCGACGTTCGTGAAACCCGGGACGGCGGTCGAAAAGTTGTTCACGATGGCCGCATCGGCGCGCACCCAGTTCGCCCACAGGCAGACGAGCGAGGAGAGGATGAAGGTGCGGATGCGGGGCGTTAGGAGGAATGAACGAGAGGGACGAGGGCTGGAGTTCATGGATACACTGTCTGGAAGCTTGCGCACCATGCCCGCTTTTGGGGGGATGTCACGCCTCAAACCGAGGCTGACGCGGGCACGAGCACAGCTCGAATCGGCAGTCCGCCGCGTTCCGCTAACTAGTCCATCGGCCGGAGCGTGATGGCCTGCGCCCGCAATCAGCCGACGTTATCCTCGGCTGCGGCTGCGGGCATTCGCGTCATTGTTTGGCAGCCGAGTGCAGACGCTCACTTCCCCGCCTTCAGCACTACTTGCGGTAAGTCCATGACAGCGGGGCCGGGCTTGGACTTGGGTTTCACAGTGAGCGTGTAGCGGCCGGGCTTGTCGAAGGTCAGCTCACCAATCTCGCGCTTCACGAAGGCTTGGAAGCCGCCGGTCTGCTCGACCTTGAACAGCAATTTCTGCATGCCGACGGCGAACTCGACTTCGCTGCCGCCGCTGCCGTTGCCGCAGCCGTAGGTGATCTCCATCGTGAACTTGCCGGGCTTCACGACCTCGAAGTCCCAGCTCGCCCAGTCGCTCGGGTTAATCCAGAAGCCGAGGGTATTTTTGTGCGGCAACGGCTCGAAGCGCAGCATCGCGCCAAACACATCGGCGTGCTTGCCGAGCATGGTGATGGTGCCGTCGGCGGCCTGCGGGCTGGGGCGGTAGGCAGGGTTGGGCTGCATCATCTGTGCGCCGGTTTTGATGCGCCAGGTGTCGAGCTTGCTGACCATCGCCTTGACGCGCGCGGCGTGCGCGGGGTCTTCGGCGAGGTTGCGGTTCTCGCCGGACTTGAGGTCGAACAACTCCACACGGCCCGTCTCGTAGAACTCGATGAGCTTGAAGTCGCCGTCGCGAATCGCACCGCCGGGTTTGCCGCCCTGGTTGCTGTAATGCGGGTAATGCCAGAAGAGCGGGCGCGCGGCGGGTTCGCCGGTGCCTTTGAGCACTGCGGCGAGTGTGACGCCGTCCACGTTGTCCTCCGGCTTGGGCGCGGCGAGGCCGGCGAGTTCCGCGATGGTCGGGAAATAATCCACGCTGCTCATCGCATTCGTCGCGAGGCTGCCAGGCTTGATGCCCGGCCCGCGCACGAGCAACGGCACGCGGATGCCGCCTTCGTAGAGGTAGCCTTTGCCCTCGCGCAACGGCGAGTTGATGGTCGCGGGCGTGCTCGGGCCTTCGATCGTCGCGAGGCCGCCGTTGTCCGAGGTGAAGAAGACGTAGGTGTTGTCCGCGAGCTTGAGGTCGTCGAGCTGCTTGAGGATGCGCCCCACGCTCTCGTCCATGCTCTCCATCATCGCAGCGTAAATGGCGTTGGTCTGCTGGCCTGCCTTGCCGGTGACTTGCGGATACTTGGCGATGTAGTCTGCCTTGGCGCGCAGCGGCGTGTGGACGGCGTAGTGCGCGAAGTAGAGGAAGAACGCCTTGTCCTTGTTTGCCGCGATGATTTTCTCGGCCTCGGTGGTGAGGCGGTCGGTCAAGTATTCGCCATCCTTCGCCTGCTCCAACCCGCGCATCGCGCGCTGCTTGCCGTCCTTGCTCTTGCCGCCGAACGGCGCGAAGTAGCTCATCGGCGTGCCGGTGTGGTCGCCGGCGATGTTGATGTCGAAGCCCTGCTTCTGCGGCTCGAAGCCCTCGCCGCCGAGGTGCCACTTGCCGACGTGCGCGGTGACGTAGCCGGCGGCCTTGAGTCGCTCGGCGATGGTGATTTCGTCGAGCGGGAGTTGCTGGTTGATTTGCGGACGCGCGAGGCGTTGCGCGGGCAAATCGCCGCGTCCCGGCAACCAGTCGGTGAGGTGCAGGCGCGCGGGATACTTGCCCGTCATGATGCTCGCGCGCGTGGGCGAACAGACGGGACAGGCAGCGTAGGCGTCGGAGAACTTCATGCCCTGCGACGCCATGCGGTCGAGGTTCGGCGTGCGGTAGAACTTGCTGCCGTAGCAGCCCAGGTCGTTGCGCCCGAGGTCGTCAATAAGGAAGAAGATGAAGTTCGGCTTCGGCGCAGCGGCGGCAGCGAATTGAAGCAGACAGACGACGGCCAGCAACAGCAGCGCGGCTCGACGGGACGAATGGCGGTTCATGCGAGTCATCGTGTCGAAGCGTGCATGGCGTGACAAGCATCTGCTGGGCCTCAGAATTCAGTTTGCCTTGCCTGACGATCCCGTTTCGGTCCGTAATTCCCCCGATGAAACACGCAACTTCGATTCAGGTGTTTTTCTCCCTGCTCCTCGCACTGCTCCCTCAGCTTGGCACCGACGCGCTGGCCCAGGCGGCGCTCAAGCTCGGTGACCGCGTGGAGGTGGACATTATCATGGCTGGTGCACCCGAGCGCGCGCTCTGGCGACTGGGCATCATCTCCAAGATTGAGAAGGGCGAGTATTTCATCCGGCTCGACAACGGGGAGGAACGGAGCCTGCCCATTCGCCCGGACAAACACTGGGTCCGCGCCAGCCAGGCCCCGGCACCCGCGCCGCCGGCACCGACAGTTGCCCCGAAACCCACCGTCACCACTCCCACTCCGCCCGCTGCTCCTCAGCCAAAAACCGCGCCGGTGCCAACCCGGGACACCAAGGCGGAAAGCGACCCAGCCTTGAAACCTCCCGGGCTGGGGGCACCGCCCAACGGAGTTTACACCTGTCAGAAGATCGGCCAGACCTACATGGGCCTTGGCCCGCTGGAG
>CAIPBN010000072.1 GCA_903863315.1 uncultured Verrucomicrobiota bacterium
CAACGGCAACGGGCAGCCCACCAACGGCAACCACGAACAGTGGAACTGCACGCCCAAGCAGCAGGACCTCATCATCAAAATCGTGGACGACAACCGGCTCGACAAGGCCGAGGTCGAGAAGTTGGCGATGGACCGCTTCGGCAAGGGCGTGAAACAGCTCAACAAGCTCGAGGCCTCCGGGTTCATCGAGGAGCTGTTCGAGAAGTATCCCGGCCGGCGTAACGGCAATGGTCACGGGAACGGCTACCAACGCCAGAACGCTCCCGCGCGATGATCGCCACCGTTGAACCTCTCGCGGCTGCCAAGCCCAAGCCCATCGACCAGCTCCGCCAGACCGTCTCCGCGTCCCGGCTCAACACCTGGTTGTCCTGCCGGCTGAAGTTCTACTTCCGCTACGTGCTGGGCCTCACCAAGCCCAAGACCGCCGCGTTGTATGTCGGCACCAGCGTCCACGGCATCCTGAAGCTCTGGAACAATGCGAGGTGGCGTCGGCAGCCGGTCACGCTGGACAGCCTCCGGCAGGACTTCAACACGCTCTGGCAGGACGATCAGGTGAAGGAACCGGTCCGCTGGGACGAAGGTGAGGAACCAGGCGAAAAGGCCACGGCTTGGTCGTTGGTGGACTTCTACCTGCGGCACACACCGATTCCCGCCAACGAAATGGCGGAGGGCGTGGAAGTCAAAGTGGAAGCCGACCTTGCCAAGCACGGATTGCCCCGGCTCATCGGCATCCTCGATCTCGTCCGCGCTGGCGGGCGCATCGTGGACTTCAAGACCGTCGGGCAAACTCCGAATGAGGAGAAGGCGGTCCACACCAATGAGGTCCAACTGAGCGGCTACGCCATCCTCTACCGCGACTCCACCGGCAAGACGGAGAGTGGTCGGGATTTGCACCAGCTCGTCAAAACGAAAACCCCGAAGCTCATCGTCACCCAGCAGGGGCCGATGACTGAGCAGCAGCAGAGCCGCTTGTTCCGGCAGATGGAAAGCTACGTGGCAGGACTGGACCGGCAGGACTTCGTTCCCTCACCGGGCATGCAGTGCTCGATGTGCAGTTACTTCAACGAGTGCCGCCGCCATTCGTGAACCGCTGGACAACCAGATGGTTCTTCCGTGATGGGAGCGCATGAAGCGTCAGCGGGCGATCCTCGCTGCTGCTCTCACACCTCCTCACGGCCAACCCCAACACCCCAACCAGAGAGCCGGGCATCTTCATCGATGTCCGGCTCTCGCCCTTTCAATCCATGAACCCCAACACCCCCTACACCCGCCCGCAATGGAACGCGCTGAGTGAGGAAGAGCAGCAGGCCGTGGATGCGGTCTGCACTTACCTCCACGGTGGTCCGTTGCCCCGTGGCGATGAACTCACCGACTCGTTCCTCTCCACTTCGTTGCGACTGCTTCAGCCCACCGATGAAGCCTACATCCCCGACGACGAGAACGAAGGCGACCTCACCCAGGCGATTCAGAAGAAGTTCCACGCCATCTACCACGCCGGCATCACTCTCGCCGAGGGCAGTCTGAACCGGCAGGGCAAGAAGCCCACGCAGGACTTCAACTTCCTGCTCGTCGTCGAGATGGACGTTCACGACACCACGCACGTCGTTATCATCGATTGGGACGCGCCAGGCCGTTACCTGCACGAGTGGACCGACGCGATGGATTTTCAGTTTCCCAACCTGTCTGCGATGGCCACGAAGGTTCTGGCCGTGCGCAACACGC
>CAIPBN010000073.1 GCA_903863315.1 uncultured Verrucomicrobiota bacterium
AGCCGTCCACGACACCGGCCACCAGATGATGCAGACAGGCCGTCTCTTCACCGGGGGCATCGTCGTGCCACACGCCGGCTGCGCGCTGGAATTCCTCAAGGGCCGGCGCAGCGAGCTACCCGCGCACGTCATTCTCCCGGAGCCAATGGGCCCGACCGGCGGCAACATGCCGCACGGCCAGGACGCGGGCTTCCTCGGCAAGGCTTACGACCCCTTTGTGCTGAACTCTGACCCGTCGAAGGCGGACTTCAAAGTCCCCGATCTCCTGCCACCCAAGGAGATTGGCGAAGCCCGACTGGCGCGTCGGCGCGACTTGCGGCAGGTCGTGGACGATACCGTGAAGAAGTTCGAGTCGAGCGAATCCGCGAAGTTGATGGACGCGAACTTCGCCGCCGCCTACCGCCTGATGACCAGCGAGAAGGCGCGCGAGGCCTTCGACCTCACGAAGGAGCCGCTCGCTGTGCGCGAGCGCTACGGCCTCACGCGCTTCGGCCAGTGCTGCCTGCTCGCGCGACGGCTCGTCGAGCGCGGCGTGCGCTTCGTGACCGTCAACACCTTCCTCACCGTCTTTGGTGAAATCACCTGGGACATCCACGGCTCGAAGCCCTTCACCAGCATCGCCGGCATGAGGGACATCGTCGCGCCGATGTATGACCAAGGCTACAGCGCGCTGATTGAGGACCTGGGGCAGCGTGGCCTGCTCGGCAACACGATGGTCTGCAACCTCGCCGAGTTCGGCCGCACGCCTCGCATCAACCCCGCCGGCGGTCGCGACCACTGGCCGAACTGCTGGACGGTCTATATAGCCGGCGGCGGCGTGAAGGGCGGTCGCGTCGTGGGGCGCAGTGACGACATCGGCGCGTATCCCGCCGAACGCCCCGTGAACCCCGGCGAAGTCGTCGCCACCATTTACAAGAGCCTCGGCCTCGACCTCGACACGCACCTGCCGGGACCGCAGGGCAGGCCGTTTGCGCTGGTGGACTTCGGCGTGCGCGAGGTGAAGGAGTTGTTCTAGCCCTCCTGCCCTGTCATGAAGTCACGCCATCTCTCGGCTATTCTATCCTTGTCGCCGTTCCTTGTCTGGGCGGAATCGCTGACACTCCTCCCCGCGAAGTTTACCCTAGACGGCCCGGCGGCCGAGCAGCGGCTGGTGTTGGAATTGGCCGATAGCAAAACCTTACTCGGCCAGGTGACGAACGACGTCTCGTTCACGTCCAATAATCCCAAAGTCGTCCGAATTGAAGGCGGCCATGCCATCGCGGCGGGCAATGGCACGGCGACCATCACGGGCAAGTCGGGGCGCAGTTCCGCGAAGGCCGAGGTGCGCGTGGTGAACATGGACAGGCCCTTCGAGTGGAACTTCCGCAACCACATACAGCCCGTCCTCACCAAGACCGGCTGCAACTCTGGCGCGTGCCACGGCGCGGCGGCGGGCCAGGGCGGCTTCAAACTCTCCCTGCGCGGCTACGACGACGACGGCGACCATCGCGCCATCACGCGCTCGGCGCTCGGGCGGCGCGTCACGGTCGCGGAGCCGGCGCACAGCCTCCTGCTCATCAAGCCCACCACCGCCGTCCCGCACAAGGGCGGCGAGCGCTTCACCACCAACTCGCTCGACTACCGCATCCTCGCCGAGTGGATAGCGAATGGCACCCCTGCCCCGCAGGCCGACGAGGCGCGCATCGCGAAAGTCGAGGTGCTCCCCGAGCAAGTGACGCTGAAACCCGGCGTCCCGCAGCAACTACTCGTGCGCGCGACGTTCTCGAACGGCGAGTCCCGCGACGTGACGCGCTACGCGAAGTTCACCAGCGCGAACAATGCCGTCTGCATCGTGAGTGACGACGGCCTCATCACCGTGATGGGCCGGGGCGAAGGCGCGATTTCCGCGTGGTTCCTCAGCCGCCTCGCGCTGGCGACGGTCACGGTGCCGTTCGACAACAAACTGGCTTCCACCGCCTTCACCAAGGCTCCGAAGCGCAACTTCATCGACGAGCTCGTGAACGAGAAGTTGAAGTCGCTGAACGTCCCGCCCTCGCCGCGCTGCAATGACTCCGAGTTCATCCGGCGCGCCTTCCTCGACACCATTGGTGTGCTGCCCACGGCGGCGGAAGTGCGCGAGTTCCTCGCCAGCCCGTCGCCGAAGAAGCGCGACGAACTCATCGAGCGCCTGCTCGCGCGGCCGGAGTTCGTGGACTACTGGAGCTACAAATGGAGCGACCTGCTGCTCGTCAACGGCGCGAAGCTTCCGCAGCCCGCGATGTGGAGTTACTACCAGTGGATTCGCGGGCACGTGGAAGCGAACACACCGTGGGATGAGTTCGTGCGGTTGGTGGTGACCGCCAAGGGCAGCACCCTCGACAACGGTGCGGCGAATTACTTCGTCCTGCACGATGACCCGACGCTGATGGCCGAGACGACGACGGTCGCGTTCATGGGCTTGGCCATCAACTGCGCCAAGTGCCACAACCACCCGATGGAGAAGTGGACCAACGACCAGTATTACGAGTTCGCCAACCTCTTCGCCCGCGTCCGCACCAAGAATGGCCCCGGCGGCGACGGCGACAAAATCATCTTCGCCTCCGCATCCGGCGACGTGCCCGCGCTGCTCTCCGGTAAGCCGCTCCCGCCGCGTCCGCTCGACGGCAAACCCATCGCGCTCAACGCGCCCGGCGACCGCCGCGAGACGCTCGCCGCGTGGCTGACTGCGCGCGAAAATCCCTACTTCACGCGTTCCATCGTGAACCGCGTGTGGGCGAACTTCATGGGCGTCGGTCTCGTGGAAGCCGTGGACGACCTGCGCGTCACGAACCCGGCCAGCAACGAGAAACTACTTTCTGCGCTCGCCATGTTCCTCGCCGACCAGCGCTACGATTTGAAGGCGCTCATGCGCGCCATCCTCCAGTCCGAGACCTACCAACGCGGGAGTGAAACCCTTCCTGGCAATGCCGCCGACACGCGTTACTACTCCAGATACTTTCCCCGCCGCCTCATGGCCGAGGCGCTGCTCGACGCGTATTCACAAGTAACCGGCGTGCCCACGGAATTTCGCCGCGACCTCCGCAACGCGAACCGTGGCCTCGGCGACCGTTACCCCGCAAACCTCCGCGCGTTCCAGCTTCCCGACGCGAACGTGGCGAGCTACTTCCTCAAAACCTTCGGACGCGCCGACCGCCTCCAGACGTGTGAGTGCGAGCGCACCGAGGAACCCAGCATGGCGCAGGCACTCCACATCGCCAACGGCGACACGCTGAACCAGAAGCTCGCCGCGAAGGAGAACGCTATCGCAAAGCTACTCGCAGACAAGAAGACCAACGGCTCAGTGATTAAACAGAAACTCCTTGTTGCTCAGGAGGCCCCAGTAGAGGTCTTCAAGGGCGGCGCGGCGGTCGGATTCACCGGCGTCGGCGAGGAGTTTGAGTGAGCGGGTTCGCTCGGTTGCGGTCGGCGGCCGGGACAATGTGCTGAGGAAGGCTTCGTCTAGGATTTCCTCGTTGGTCTTCTTGTCTGCGAGTAGCTTTGCGATAGCGTTATCCTTCGCGGCGAGCTTCTGGTTCAGCGTGTCGCCGTTGGCGATGTGGAGTGCCTGCGCCATGCTGGGTTCCTCGGTGCGCTCGCACTCACACGTCTGGAGGCGGTCGG
>CAIPBN010000074.1 GCA_903863315.1 uncultured Verrucomicrobiota bacterium
GGTCTTCAGGTCCACCTTGCGCACGGCGTGGTTGGCCATGTCCACGATGTAGAGGTCGCCGGCTTTGTCGAAGCGGATTTCGTGCGGGAGGTTGAACGCGGCTTGCAACGCCGGGCCGCCATCGCCGGTGTAGCCCTTCTGCCCGCTGCCCGCGACGGTGTGAATCTTCCCGTCTGGCGTGACCTTGCGCACGCGCTGACCGGTGTATTCGCAGAACCAGATATTGCCGTCCGGCCCGCGCACGACGCCGAAGGGATTGTTGATTTGCGCCGCCGTCGCCGGGCCGCCGTCGCCGGAGAAGCCAGCTTGTCCAGTGCCCGCGAAGGTGGCGGTGGTGGCGGCGCGGGCGCAGGGGGAAAGCAGCGCAGCGGTAAGCGCAACGAGGCCGAGAAAGCGAAGCGGTGTCATCATGTTGCCGCGAGCGTAACACAGCCGGGCGTGGAGCCAAGAACGTAGGACAGCGCATCTTGCCTGACCTCCAATTAGCAGCAGCCGCTTGAGCGGGGACTGAAAGTTAAAAGGACAGGCAGGACGCGCTGTCCTACTTGGTGTAGGAGACGAGGTGACGAGTCTCTGACCTGCGCGGGCTTCTTTTTGAAGAGAGACTCCTCACGTCGTCTCCTGCGACGATCACTTCGGCCCGCCCAGCTTGCGGCGATGCTTCCACAGCTCGCCCGGCTTGAAGATGCCTTCGGGCGTGATGATGCCGGTGATGAGTTCCGGCGGCGTGACATCGAAGCCGGGATTGCGCGCCCCGCTTGTCGGATTCGCCACCCGCACATAAGCGCGCTCCCCGCCCTTTTGCCTTTCACCTTTTACCTTTTGCCTTTGCACCACTCCCCACGCCCCGAGCACTTCGCTCTCACTCCGTTCCTCGATGGGAATGTCCCGCCCGGACTTCATCTCCCAGTCAATCGTCGAGCGCGGGATGGCGACGTAGAAGGGGATGCCGTGGCGCTTCGCCAGCACGGCCTTCGTGTAGGTGCCAATCTTGTTCGCCACCTCGCCGGTGCGGCCCAGCGTGCGGTCGCTGCCCACGATGACCAGGTCAATCTCCCCGCGCCACATGAGGAAGCCGGCGGCGTTGTCGGCGATGATTTGGTGCGACACGCCCTGCTGCGCCAGCTCCCACGCGGTGAGCGTCGCGCCCTGCGAGCGCGGGCGCGTCTCGTCGCAGAAGACGTGGAACTTGCGGCCCGCCGCCTGCGCCGCATACATCGGCGCGGTGGCGGTGCCGATGTCCACGAAGGCCAGCCAGCCGGCGTTGCAATGCGTGAGCACGCGCATCCCGTCGCGAATCAACTTCGCGCCGTGCTGGCCGATGGCTTTGCAATGCGCCACGTCCTCGTCGGCGAAGTGCTCGGCGGCGGCGAGGGCGAGGGCCTGCTGCTCGGCGACGGTCGTGCCGACGGACATCGCGCGACGCACATCCAGCATCGCGTTGACGGGGTCAACGGCGGTGGGCCGGGCGTCCTTCAGCACGGTGAAGACGGCTTCCACATGCGCCTGAAACTTCGCCAAATCCTTCCCGCGAAACGCCCGCGCGCCCTGCGCCAGGCCGTAAGCCGCCGTCGCGCCGATGGCTCCCGCGCCGCGCAC
>CAIPBN010000075.1 GCA_903863315.1 uncultured Verrucomicrobiota bacterium
CCGCCGCGTGACCGCCGCCGGTGTCGTCACCACCATCGCTGGTGCTGCCGGGCAAGATGGCTTCACCGATGGCCCCGCTGCTTCCGCCCGCTTCGGCAAGCCCGCCGAACTCGCGCTCGCGCCGAATGGCACCCTCTACATCGCCGACGCCGCGCAGCACACCATCCGCCGCCTCACGCCCGATGGCCGCGTTAGCACCATCGCCGGTCTCGTCGGGGCGGACGGCGCAGCAGATGGAGCGAACGGCCTCGCGCGCTTCTTCAATCCCTACGGCCTCGCCATCGCCGCCCGCGGCCACCTCGTCGTCGCGGACACCTACAACCAAACCGTGCGCGAGCTGCTCGCGCCGTTCACGGTGGGCGTCGCGCCCGGCGGCAGTGGCCGCGTCATCTCATGGGAGGCGGTTACTGGGCATAGCTACCAGGTGCAGTTTAAGGACAGCGCGACGGCCGCATGGCAGAACCTCGGCAGCACCGTCACCGCCACCACGTTGGCCGCGTCGCAGGCCGATGCCGCGCCGGCCATGTCGCGCTTCTACCGCATCCTGCGAGTTGATTGAGGCAGGGGCGCAGTCTCCTCACCACGCCGCAGCCATTCGGAGGCATCAGCAGCGGGGTGATGGAAGCCCACCCTACCAGCCCCGTGAAACGCTTTGCCTCGCCACCTTTCTCCACCGTATCTTCGCCGGACTTGAAATTATGAAAGTCAACCTCGCCTACGGTCAAAGCCACCTGCCAGTCGAATTCCCCGACGCTCGCACCACGGTCATCGAACCGGCGCACAACCCCGGTCTGACCGACGAAAAGTCCACCCTGCTGGCCGCGCTCGACAACCCCATCGGCGCGAAGCCGCTGCGCGAGTGGCTCACGCCGGGAGCGAAGATCTGCATCAACTTCACGGACATCACCCGCGCCACGCCGAACCACCGCATCATCCCCTGGGTGCTGGAATACCTCGCTGCCCACGGCGTCACGCGCGACCAGATCACGCTCCTCAACCAGACCGGCACGCACCGCCCGAACACCAAGGCTGAGCTGGAGAAGATGCTTACGCCCGAAGTCGTCGCGAACTACCGCGTCATCAATCACGAGTGCGAGCACGACGCGGACATGGTGCAGTTCGGCACCACCCGCACGGGCGCGCCCGCGCTCATCAACCGCCACTGCGCCCACGCGGACGTGCGCATCATCACCGGCTTCATCGAGCCGCATTTCTTCGCCGGCTTCAGCGGCGGACCGAAAGGCATCGCGCCCGGTGTCGCCGGTCTGGCCACGGTCATGAGCAACCACGGCGCGCACAACATCGGCGACCCGCGTGCGGCCTTCGGCATCACGGACGGCAATCCGCTTTGGGAGGAACTACTCGACATCGCGCTGCGCGTCGGCCCGAGCTTTCTGCTCAACGTCACGCTCAACGAGACCAAGCAAATCACCAACGTCTTCGCCGGTGACATGCAGGCCGCGCACAAGACCGGCTACGAGTATGTCCGCAAGTCCGCGATGCAGCGGGTGAAGGACCCGTTCGACATCGTGGTGACGACCAACAGCGGCTACCCGCTGGACATGAATCTCTACCAAGGGGTGAAGGGCATGAGCGCCGCCGCGCGCATCGTCCGGCCCGGCGGCCTGATCATTCTTGCGTGCGAATGCAGCGAGGGCGTGCCGGCCAACAGCCCGCTGGACAAGCTCCTCCGCAGCGCCCGCAGCTCGGAGGAGATCCTGCTGATGCTGGCAACGCCCGGCTTCGTGAAACCCGAGCAGTGGCAGGCACAGATTCAGGCGCTGATTCAGCGTAAGGCCGAAGTTCTCGTCTTCAGCAAGCTGTCGGACGAAGTGCTTTCCGCCGCGCATCTCAAGCCCTGCCGCGACATCGGCGCGGAAGTCGCCGCGCGACTTGCCTCGCTTGGACCCGAAGCGCGCGTCGCCGTCCTCCCGCAAGGCCCGCTGACGATTCCGTATCTGGCCTGAACTGGACTCCAAGCCAGCGGCACTAAGGCTTCGTCTTTCGTCAGCCGCCCAGCGGACTGACGGCAGGGCACCTCAGGTCTTGCGGTGCTTGGCGAGCTCGATGTTCGCGAGCAATCGCGCCGCGCAGGCCTGGGCGAATTCCGGCGCGTTGATGGCCGAGTTCATTTCGACAACGGGAAGGTCCTTGCGGAGATAGGTTTTCAACGCGGTGAAAAGAATGCGGTCCGCCACCGGATCGTGGAATTTCTGACCGGGCGCGCTGATGACGCTGATGGCCTTGAGGGGCAGCAGGACCGTGACCGGGGCGGTGGAAAGGTTGATTTTCTCCGCCAGAATGCGCCCGAGTTCGGCGCATTCCTCCGGGGAAGTGCGCATCAAGGTCACTTGGGGATTGTGCTGGTAGAAAGTGCGGCCGGCGAAGTGCGGCGGCACCGTGGCGGGGGCGCCAAAGTTAACCATGTCCAGACAACCAGGAGCGACGATGGCCGGAACCCCATGGCGCGCCGCCGCCTCGCCGCGTGTTGGCCCGGCCCCAAGGATACCGCCCACGAGTTCGTCCGCCCACTCCGTGGTGGTGATGTCGAGCACGCCGGCCACCATACCCGATTCAATCAACGACTCCATGGCCCGCCCGCCCGTGCCCGTGGCGTGGAAAACGAGGACTTCGTAACCGGCGGCTTCCAAGATTCGCTTGGCCGCCTGCACACAGTCGGTCGTATTGCCAAACATGCTGGCCACGATGAGCGGCTTGTCGTCCCCGGGCGCGGGAACACTC
>CAIPBN010000076.1 GCA_903863315.1 uncultured Verrucomicrobiota bacterium
CGCTGGGCGTTGACTTCGATGGTGTCCACCAGCCGTTCAAAGTCAGCGTCCGGCAATTCCTGCATCCGCAGCAAGGGCGCCGACATCATGATGGGGGCCAGAATGTTGTTCAGATCGTGGGCCACGCCGCCCGCTAGGGTGCCGATGCTCTCCATGCGTTGCGCGCGCAGGAACTGGTTTTCCAGCCGTTTGTTCTCCGTGATGTCCGAGCTGATCACAAGGACTGAGGCGGGCTGGCCGGCATCGTCCCGCACCAAGGTCCAGCGCGTGCTGACGATGACCTCGCGGCCATTGCGGGCGAACTGCTTCAGCTCGCCTTTCCATTCCCCCTTGTCCAGAAGCTCCGTCTGGGCGGCCTCGAATTGTTTGGTGTCCCGGAACACGAGATCGGTGATGCGACGACCACGCACCTCGGCCGCTGACCAGCCGTAGATGCGCTGCGCCCCGTAGTTCCAGTAGAGCAGCTCGTGGTTGAGGTTGCGCACGATGATGGCGTCGCCAGCCAGATCCAGCAGCCGTGCCTGCGCCCGGATTTGCTCCTCCGCCTTGCGCCGCTCCGTCATGTCCTGCATCGCCCCAATAACCCGCAGCGGGTGGCCGGCCGCGTCCCGGATGACAAATCCCCGGTCGTAGATGAACGCGTAAGAGCCGTCCTTCCGGCGAAAGCGATACTCGTCCGACCAGAGCTGTTCACCCTGATCAATTACCGCATGGATTTTTTCCACCACCCTAGCCAGATCCTCTTCGTGCAGCCGATTCGTCCAGGAGTGGATGGTGGGCTCGATTTCCTCGGGACCGTAGCCGAAGAGCGTTTGAAAGGCGGAGCCCCACCAGATCAAGTTGTTGGTGAGATCCCAGTCCCAAACCACGTCGTTGGTGGCCCGGGCGACCAGTTGGAAGCGTGCCTCACTGCTGCGCAACGCCTCTTCCGCGCGTTTTCGCTCCGTGATGTCCGAGGTGATGCCGTCGGCCACCCACTGGCCATCCTTCTCGTAAATGGCCGAGGCGCGAACAAGGATCCAGATCTGCCGCCCGTCCTTGCGCGTGTAGCGGCATTCGGCTTCAAACCGTTCCCGCCTTTCAAACAAGTTTTGCCATGCTCCCAGCACGCGGGGTGCGTCCTCTGGATGAATGCGATCGAAGCCCAGGCTGCGGCCGCCAGCGCGCAGTTCCTCCAGCGTGTAGCCATAAATCTGCTCGGCATTTCCACTGAGGAACAATTGTTCTCCTGCTTGGTTCGCCGTCCACACCGCGTCAGGGATGTGGTTGACGAGGGAGCGGAACTTAGCCTCGTTGAGCTTCAACGCTTCATGCGCCCGGCGTTGCTCGGACATGTCCCGGGTGACTATGCCATAACCACGCAGGCCGCCTTCCGCCCGGCGCAGCGCGGTGATCACCACATTGGCCCAGAACTGTCCCCCTCCGTTTTGGACCCGCCAGTCCTCGTCCTCGAACTGGCCCATCTCCTCGGCCAGGCGCAGGTCGAGCTCGGGCTTGCCCAGCTCGACATCCGCCGGCGGATACAGCCGGGCCACATGCTGGCCGACCATGTCCGCAGCCAGGTAACCAAACAACTGTTCCGCACCCTGATTCCAAGTCAGCACGCAGGCTTCAGGATCCAAGGTGATGATGGCGAAACCCTTCACCTCATCCACCAGAGTGCGAAATCGGTCATCGCTCTCCCGCAAGGCCTCTTCCGCCCGTTTGCGCTCGATCGCTGTGGCCAGGATGTTGGCCATCGCTTGGAGAAAGTGCGCATCAATCGAAGCGGTGCCATCTGCCCGCGAAGAATACGCGCCCAGCACTCCAAACGTCCGGCTGCGCAATTTGACCAACACGACCAGTCCGCTCGCCACGGCATGCTCCCGGAGCAGGGCGGAAGGCTGCAACCGCTGCTCCGCATGCCAGTCCGCCACATGCACTGGATGGCTTTCACGGAAAGTGAGGGCTTCTTGCGAGGGGGCGGCGACTGCCAGTTGCACATGGCCAATACAGCCCGGCTGCCACCCGGCACCGCCGCAGAGCAAAAGGGATTCCCCGCCAGGCTGGGCCTCGAACACGCCGCAAAACTCAGTGTCCAAGGCTCGGGTCACCCGCTCGGCCGTGCCGGAAAGCAGTTCCGGCAAGGACACGCCACCTAAAGCCCATTGCGCAAATTCGGCCAGCACTGCCTGCTGGCGGGTCCGGCTGGCAGAGGATTTCTGCAACTGACGCTGCTGGCGGCGCTCCGCTCCGTCCTGCAGGGCGTGCTCGATGGCTGGCCGCAGACGGGGCAGATTCGACTTGCGAACGTAATCGGTCGCTCCTGCCCGAAGAGCTGCCACGGCCGCCTCTTCGTCCAGCTCGCTGGACACAAAAACAACGGGCAGAGCGCTGTCGGCAAAGCGCTCCACGTTGGCCAGGACTTCCAGCCCGGGCAGCGAAGGGGTTTTGAACTCAGCCAGGATGATCTCCCAACCACCGGACCGAAGGGCGGTGTCGAAGGCCGCCGACGTCCACACCCGCTCCGTGGCTGGCTCGTATCCGGCGCGCTTCAACTCTGCAATTATGGCAGCCGCATCGCCTTCATTGGCCTCCACCAACAGTGCGCGCAGGGGGATAGCCATTCAGAGTCTTTCTCCCGACCCCAAGGCCGCTGGCGGCAACCGGTTGTTTCTCCAATCGCCATCCGGCCAGTCGCGGGCTGCGTGCCATGTCGCCTGCGTGGTCCGCGTGGTCCGCATTTTTGCAAATGCAGTTTTGAGGCTCAACGGGCTGCCAGCTCGCAGGGAGCGGTGGTTGGACACGCTGGACACGGGCAAAGGCTAATCACTGGTCAAGAAAACCGCAATTCTCATTCCGTCTTGGCCCGCCCGCACAACAGGTCGGCCAGTTGCCGGCCCAGTTCTTCCGGTTCCTGCGCCTTGCGCCGCGCTTCAGCCTGCTTGGCCGTGCCGTCCAGAAACGACAGGACACGGAGGCGGATTTGATGGCCCAGCACCTCGGCATAGGCCGCCACCGGGCTGGCGCACCCACCGCCCATGCCACGCAGGAAGGCCCGCTCGGCCCGGACACAGGCATGGGTGTTGCCGTGGTTCAACTCGCGGCAGATGTCGGCGATGCGCGGATCTTCAGCACGTGTTTCGATGCCCACCGCCGCTTGTCCCACGGCGGGAAGCATCGCCTCCGGCTCCAAGCGGACCGCGAGCAGACCAGCGGGCACACCCGCGCCTTCCAGCTTTCCGGTCGGCTTGATTTTGTATTGCAGGCGCTCCAAGCCCGCCGCTGCGAGCAGCATCACGTCGAAGTCATTTCGTTCTGCCAGCTTCTGCAAGCGCGTGGGAACGTTACCCCTCAGCTCAACGACCGTGGCCGCCGTGCACGCCAGCAGGCACTGGGCGCGTCGCCGGGTGCTGCTGGTGCCGATCACCACATCCGTCGGCAGCTTGGCGAGTGTGATGTGGGGCGCAAACCCGCGATGCGGGCGCTGGCCGGGCC
>CAIPBN010000077.1 GCA_903863315.1 uncultured Verrucomicrobiota bacterium
ATTGTCGCTGACCTTGCTGGTGTTGGGAGTCAGTTGTTGGTCGTTGTGCATAACTCAGAATTGGCTTCTCCATTCAGACAATCCTCAAACCCTCCTGCGGAACTTAACGCTCGCAATCAAGTGGTTTCCTTGGCTTTGGATGGCTGCGGGGGTAGCGGCTGGGTTGTTTGTGCTTTGGGATGGGCACGATCGTCCTATCGCCCACAAAGCCTTTCATTTCAGCTTCTCCCTTGGGGTTGTCATCGCCGTGACGATTGTCGCACAACCGCGATTGAATCAAATTATGGATCTTTACGGTCTGGTGGTGGATGCAGCGAAGCGGGATCTCGTCAGACACACCCTACAGCAGCCATGAAGCTCCGCCTCCTGCGACTGACGCTTGTTTTCTCCGCGCTTGCCTGGGGTGTTTCGCTCTTTGGCGTATTCGCGAGCTGGCCAGCGGCTGAGGCGGTGTTTCAGGAACTTGGAGCTAGGAACATCAGCTACGACCCGATGCTCGACTACTGGCTTCGCATGGCAGCGGGCTTGTTCTCGCTGGTGGGCGCGCTGTTTCTGCTGCTCGCACTCCGTCCGCTGCAACACCGTGCCATCATTCCGTGGTTCGGTGGGTTGATGCTGGTTGAGGGTTTCGTGCTGCTCGTCCACGGGTTGCGGCTGCGCCTGTCGCCAGTTCCATTTGTCGCCGACACGCTTGCCTGTCTTGGAGCAGGCGCGGCAATTCTCTATCTGTCGCGCGGCGCGTTCCCGCCACCTGCCGCGACTGAACACTGAACGCTTATTACTGATCACTTTCCCATGCGCTACATCGCCACGGCCACAAGCCGCACGACCTGCCGGCTCAATCCGAGCCGCTTGCCGCTCGGTTCATTCATGCCTATTCTGCCTCCATGAGTGCCGAAACTGTCATTGCGGAAATCGAAGCCTTGCCCGTGACCGAGCGGGCCAAGGTCTTTGCCTATGTGGATCACGCGCTGGCGGCGGATGACTCGTGGATTCCGGAGTCGTTCCGGCAGGGCATGGCGGACGCGGCCCAGGGTCGGCTGGCTGACATGGAAAGCATTCTGGGCGGAGCCAAGCCGCCGGCGCGGTCATGAGGTATCGCTTCAAGGCCACCGATCAATTCTGGCGGGCCTTTTACGCGCTGCCAGTGGAGCAGAAGGAGTCGGCAAGGAAGGCCTGGCAGCTCTTCAAGACAGACCCGTTCGATCCGCGCCTAGGCACACACAAGATTCACCGGCTCTCGGCGCGCTATCGAAAGACGATTTATTCCGTGGTGATTGAGGGCGACTTGCGTGCGGTCTTCTACGTGGATGGCGACCTTGCCATCACCGTGGACATCGGCTCGCACGCGATTTACAAAGGCTGACAGACATGCGCTACATCGAACCTCACGGCCACATGGTCAGTCGCACGACTGACGATTATCAGGACATGGTCACCGCCGGTTGCGCCGCCGTGTGCGAGCCGGCGTTCTGGGCGGGCTTTGACCGCTCGTCTGTGGATGGCTTCCACGACTACTTCTGCCAGCTCACCGACTACGAGCCGAAGCGCGCGGCGAAGTTCGGCCTGCCGCACTTCTCGTGGCTGTGCATCAACCCCAAGGAGTCCGAGGACGTGGCGCTGGCCACGGATGTCATCGGGCTCATCCCCAAGTTCCTCGACCGCCCCAACGTGCTGGGCATCGGCGAAATCGGGCTGAACAAGAATTCGCGCAACGAGATGAAGGTGCTCGAAATGCACGTGGACCTTGCCGCGCGGAATGAGCAGCTCATCCTCGTCCACACGCCGCATCTCGAAGACAAGCTCAAGGGCACGCGCCTCATCCTCGACGTGCTGCGCAGCGACAAACGCATCCGGCCAGAGCGTTGCATCATTGACCATGTGGAGGAGCACACCATCCAGCTCGTGCTGGACGCGGGCTTCTGGGCGGGCATGACGCTCTACCCGGAGAGCAAGTGCTCGCCTGCCCGCGCGGTGGACATGCTGGACCTCTATTCACACGAGCGCATCTGGATGAACTCCGCGTGCGACTGGGGCGTGAGCATCCCGCTGGCTGTTCCCCGCACCGCGCTGGAGATGAAGCGCCGCGGCTGGCCCGCTGACTTGATTGACAAGGTGATTTACCGGAACCCGATCCAGTTCCTCAGCCAGTGCCCGAAGTTCAAGCTGCCGTGAGCTGGGGCGCTACCGCTCCGCAATCCACACCAGTGTGCCCACCGGCAGCAGGTCGTAGAGCGGGATGAGGTCCGGGTCGGCGAGATGGATGCAGCCGTGGGAGGCGGGGCGGCCGAGACTGGCCTGATCGCCAAAGCCGTGGATGTAGATGTAGCGGGCGAAGGTGTCCACGTTGCCACCGCGGTTGCAGCCGGGGTCCAAGCCATCGAGCCACAGGATGCGCGTGGTGATGGATTCGAGCGGCAGGCCGTCGCGGAGGTGGCCGATGGGCTTGCGGCCCTTGAAGACGGTGCCTGGCTCCGCGCCATCGCCGTGCTTCTCCGCGATGCGATGCAGGCCCAGCGGCGTGCAGTTTGAGCCGGCGATCTGGCCGATGCCGAACTTCGAGGTGGAGCAGACGAATTCCTTGAGCAGCTTCGCGATGCGGCGATTGCTTTGCGCGGTGAGTTCAAACAATGCCGCCCGTTGCTCCGCGATGCGGACAGCGAAGACGTGCTGTGTCAGCTCCACGCCGAGGCGCGTGCAGGCGCGGCGGAAGGCGATGGGCAGGCGCAGGGGCTTCATCCTAATTCCGACAGGTGAAGTTAAACGCAAGGACGCCAGGACGCAGAGCCGCAAAGAAGACTGGCTCAGCTATCCCATCGCACCGGCCATCGAGTTGAAGAACGAGACTCGACTCGGCAGCCCAACGCAACTCCTCCGTCTCTGCGTCTTTGCGCCCTTGCGCCTTGGCGTTAAATGCAGCTTTCAGCTTCATGCGTCGGCGGCAAGATGCGGGGTGACGGCGGATTCCAGCAAGGCAATCAGCTCCGGCTGCATGAACTGGAAGTCGTCCGGGATGTGGAGGCAGATGACGGGCTTGCCGGCGAGTTCCTCGGCGAACTTCGCACGCAGGCGGCGCGCGTGCTTCGGCTCCATCACGAAGATCAGGTCCGCCCAGCCGAGGTGCCCGGCGGTGACTTTGACGCGCGCGCCGTCCTCGCTGCCGGCGGAGCGGGCCTGGAGGCCGTCCACGCCGTGGAAGAGCTTCTCAGCGGTCGGACTGCGCCAGCGGTTGCGGCTGCAAACGAAGAGGAGCTTGGACGGATGCGACATGGACGGACCTACATCAACTTGCTGCTCGGTTCTCACGCATCCGGGTCCAAAGGAAATAGAGAGTCAACGGAGATACTGTGGCAGCAATCCAGCAAATCACGTTTGTCCCGTAGACCGCATACGCGACCGCAGGGTCATAGACAAAATCAACCCAGTTTCCGCTCTCCAACTTGAAGATTGCTAAAGGGAGCGGAATGCCGATAACCTTCGTCCGGGGCGAAGAAACGTATTCCGTGTCAGCGAGAGAATAGGCAAGAACAAGGCCAACGAAACCCAATAAGGCAGGCAAACGTCTTGGCTTGGTTAGCGTGTCCGGCTGGTGAGCGAACCGAACTGTCCACCAAAGCACCCCGATGCTGGGGACGAGAAACAGAGCGAGGACAAGGAACGCTCTCATCTGGTTGCCTACGTCGCCTTTGCCAGCTTCTTCACCAGCACCTTCGAGTTGCGGCCGCTTTGCTCATACTTCTCGCGGCGGGCGGGGGGCAGGTCGTCGGGCGTGCCTTCGCTGAAGCCGCCCTTGCTCTGGAAGTAGGTGAAGGCCTGCGTGGAGAGCGTGACCAGCTCGCTGAGGCCGAGTTCGCGGGCCTTGTTCTCGATGAACTGAATCAGCTTCTTGCCCAGGCCCTGGTTTTCGTGCGAGGGCGCGACGAAGAGGAAGGCCAGTTCGCCTTTGTTCGCCTCCGGATAGATGTGCAGGGCGACGCAGGCGACCGGATTGCGGTCAATGTCGAAGACGTAGTAGTCGCCGAGTTGTTTCTCGATGCTGGCACGGGTGCGCTTGACCAGTTCGTCGCTCAGGACGGAGTTCTTGGTCAGCCGCATGAGCGCGCGGATGTCCTTTTTCTGAGCGGGGCGGATTTGCTGGAACTCGTCGGCATAGATGAGCGTGCCGACGCCTTCGTTGGAGAAAACCTCGGCGAGTAGCGATTCGTCGGTGCGGCCGTTGATGAGGTGGACGCGGGGAATGCCCTGCAAGCAGGCGGCGGCGGCGGCGCGGGCGCGGGCGGTGTCCTCGGGGGAAAGCTCCCTCTTCTCAATCAAGGCGCGCAGGTCGGCGGCGAGCACCTGCCGGAGCAGCTTGCCCTGGTGGAACAGGCCGTCGCTGGTGGTGATGAAGAGGATTTTCGCCGCCTTAAGCGCGGTGGCGATGGCGAGCGCAATGGTGTCGGACGTGACCCGGTAGGTCTTGCCATCGCCGTCGAAGCCCAGCGGCGGAATGACGGGCGTGATGCCGGCCGCAAGGAGCGTCTGGAGCATCTCCGTGTCCACGCGCTCGACCTTGCCAGTGAAGAGGTGGTCCACGCCCTGGAGGATGCCCAACGGC
>CAIPBN010000078.1 GCA_903863315.1 uncultured Verrucomicrobiota bacterium
GTCCTCTGGCTCTTCGTCCTCGGCGCGCTCGTTGTGATGGTCACGCACCTCTTCCTCGTGACCCACAGCAAGGGGAGGGTCTGATGTTCATTCTTTCCCAACCTGTCTGGCTCGCCCTGCTCATCCCGCTGGGCATCCTCTGGGCTTTCTGGCCGATGCCCACGCGTTTGCTGCGCGTGCTGCGCGCCGTGACGCTCGTCGCGCTCGTGCTCGCGATGGCGCAGCCGTCCATCAAGCTGCCCGACCGCGCCGGCACCGTCGTCGTGGTCGCCGACCGCAGCGACTCCATGCCCAGCGGCGCGTCCACGCAGGCGAAGGAAGCCGTGGACCTCATCCAGCGCGGCATGGGCGCGCGCGACCAGTTGGCCGTCGTCAGCTTCGGTCAACAGACCGCCGTCGAGCGACCGCCACAGCGCGGTGAGTTCCCCGGCTTCACCGCGCAAGTCGGAGCCGACGCCTCCAATCTCGCCGATGCCCTCGACTCCGCACTCGCGCTCATCCCGCCCGACGCCCCGGGCCGCATCCTCATCGTCTCCGACGGCAAGTGGACCGGGCGCGATCCGCTCGCCGCTGCCGCACGGGCTGCCGGGCGTGTCATCGCGATGGACCACCGCCTCCTCGCGCGCCCCGGCGTGAACGACCTCGCCATCCAGTCCTTCAACACGCCCGAGACGGTGCTGCCCGGCCAGGCTTACATCATGACCGCGTGGGTGCAGTCGCCGGTGGAGCAGACCGTCGAGTATCAGCTCGCGCGCGGCACGACCGTCATTGCATCGGGGAAGAAGGAAGTTCCCGCCGGCCGTTCGCGCCTGCTCTTCCGCGACCGCGCCACGACGCCCGGCACGACGCAGTATCAGCTCACGCTCAAGTCCGCCGCCGCCGACCCGGTGCCGGAGAACAACCTCGCCCGCGCGCTCGTCGGCGTGCGCGGGCCGAAGCCCATTCTCGTCCTTTCGCCGTCCGCTGAGTCCGGTTACGTGCAGCTCTTGCGCAAGGGCAGGGTGGACCTCGACGCCCGCACGCCCGCCGAGACGCGTTGGACGTTGGAAGAACTTTCCCGCTACTCCGCCGTTGTGCTGGAGAATGTCATGGCCGGCCAAGTCGGCAGCGCGGGCATGGAGACGCTTGCGGCGTGGGTCGAGACCACGGGCAGCGGGCTGATGATTACCGGCGGGCGAAAGTCCTACGGGCCGGGCGGCTACTTCGGCTCGCCGCTGGACCGCATTCTCCCGGTCTCGATGGAGATGCGGAAGGAGCACCGGAAGTTGCAGTTGGCCATCGTCGTCGCGCTCGACCGCTCCGGGTCGATGTCCGCTCCGGCGGGCGGCGGGAAGAAGAAAATTGACCTCGCCAACATTGGCACCGCGCAAGTCCTGGACCTGCTCGGGCCGACGGATGAGTTGGGCGTCATCGCCGTGGACTCGCGGCCTCACACGATGGTGGACCTCGCGCCCGTGGACGTGGTGAAGGGCCAGCGCAGCCGCATCCTCAGCATCGAGAGCATGGGGGGCGGCATCTTCATCTACGAAGCGCTGGCCGCCGCGTCGCAGATGGTGATGAAGGCCAAAGCCGAGACGAAACACATCATCCTCTTCGCCGACGCGGCGGACTCGGAAGAGCCCGGCCAATACCTCGCGCTGCTGGAGAAGTGCCGCGAGGCCGGCATCACCGTGAGCGTCATCGGCATGGGCACCGAGGCCGATGTGGATGCGAATTTGCTGAAAGACATCGCGTCGCGCGGCGGTGGGCAGATGTATTTCAGCAACTCGCCGGAAGAATTCCCGCGCATCTTCGCACAGGACACATTCTCAGTCGCGCGCAGCACGTTCATCGAGGACGCCACGCCGCTCAAAGTCACCGGCGGCTTCAGCACGCTCGGCGGACAGGGCGATTGGCAGCCGCCCGCGCTTGGCGGCTACAACCTCACGTATCTCAAACCTGAGGCAAACCTCGCGCTCGTCACGACCGACGAATACGCCGCGCCGGTCGTCGCCGCGTGGCAGGTGGGCAGCGGGCGGGCGCTGGCCTTCACCGGCGAGGCAGACGGCAAATACGCCGGCGAACTCGCCAAGTGGGGCAGCGTCGGCGACTTTCATGCCACGCTTGCACGGTGGACCGCCGGCGAGCAGCCCACGCTGCCCGACAGCATGCTGCTCACGCAGGAGGTGCGCGACGGCGCGTGCTTCGTGCAACTCCACCTCGACCCCGAGCGAACCAACGAGCCGTTCGCCACGCCACCGCGCGTGAAGGTGCTACACGGCCTGCCTGGCGTGCCGCCCGCCAAGCTCACGCTCCCGATGCAGTGGAAATCCGCCGACTTGCTCGAAGCCGTCGTGTCACTGCGCGGCCGCGAGACCGCACTGAACACGGTGGAAATCCCCGGCCTGAACCCGGTTTCGCTTCCGCCGGTATGCCTGATGTATTCCCCCGAGTTCGCGCCCGAGCAAGCGGGCCGGGGCCGTGCGACCTTGGTGAAACTCAGCGCCACCACGAGTGGCGAGGCGCGTGTGGACCTGCCCGGCATCTGGAAATCCCTGCCCAGCAAACCGCAGTTCGTTGACCTCGCCGTCTGGCTCGTCATCTTTGCCCTGCTGGTCTATCTCGCCGAAATCTTTGAGCGCCGCACCGGTTGGCTCGGCAGCAGCCGACGCAAGGAGGCTCTGACCGAGAATGCGGCAGTCGGCAAGCGGAGTGCGGAATCAGCGCCCGCGCGCAAGCCCGCCTCCGCGTTCGCGCAAGTCGTGTCTCGGCGGAAACAAAAAGCCGCGAGCTCTGGAACTCCAAACGCCGCTCCGCAAGCGAGCGCTCCTGCACCCCCCGCCGGCCAGCTCCCCACCGACACCGCCCCGACCGACCAACTCGAAGCCCTCCGCCTCGCCCGCAAGCGTGCGCAGGACCGGCGCGGGAAAGAGTGAGAAGCATGATTGAGAACTCTGATCCAAAACAGGTTTACGAACGCTATCTCGCTGCGTTCAACGAATATGGGGCGCAGTGCCGCACCGCTCCTGAGCGGCGCCACCAACCAAACGCCAGCCTGTTCGCCGAGCTGCGCGGCCAACTCACCCCTCATGCGGAAGCAGGTCACGCGGACTGCCAGTATGCACTGGCAATCATTGCGTGCATGGGGCTGTGCTGCAAAACGGAAGAGGAGTATGAAGCAGGGTATGCTCAGGGAACAGAAGAGGCGACGCGCTGGTGGGTGGCTGCTGGCCGGCAAGGTTGCTCATGGGCGGTAGATAATTTGATCACTTGCGGAACAGGACCGGAAGCGGAACGGGCACGCTCGGTGTCCCAGGAGGTGAAGCGCGATTGCTCCCACCTAATTGGGCACGACAAACCGACGGGCATGCCGATAATTGGGCCGGACTTCATGCGGGAAGTGACGCGCCGACTCTATGGGGTGGTTCGGACTGGCAATGAGTTGAGTGACGACCACCCTCAAACACGCATGGACAGAGAGTAGTGGCGAGGTTTGCCACTCACAGATTGAATCCTGTCCCTCTCGCGCCGTCAGTCCTTCCAGCACGAAACGCAAACATGAGCCAATCTCGATACAACTGCGCCGGCCTCGGGCGCCGCGACTTCCTCCAACTCGGCCTGGGTGCCGGAGCGGGCTTGGGCTTCGCCGATTTGCTGCGGCTCCGCGCAGGGGCAGCGGAATCCGCCAAGACAACCGGCCAGCCAGGCGGCAAGCGCGTGAATGTCATCATGATCTGGCAGGATGGCGGCCCCAGTCATTATGAGAGCTTCGACCCGAAGCCGGACGCGCCTTCGGAGATTCGCGGGGAATTCAAAACCATCAAGACGAGCGTTCCCGGTGTCCATTTTTCCGACTGTGTTCCTGAACTGGCCAAGGTCGCGGACCGCTGTTCCATCCTTCGCTCTCTGGCGCACAAGGATCCCAATCACGGCGGTGGCAACCACTACTTGATGACCGGTGCGCCGACGCCCGTGCCGGTGGGCTGCGGTGCCTTCGTGACCTTTCATCCGTCGTTTGGTTCCGTGGTTTCCTACAAGCGCGGAGTGCAGAAGGGCATGCCGCCCTACATGACCATGCCGAGCATGTCTCGCTCCGGCGGGCCGAATTTCCTCGGCGCGGAGCACGCGCCGTTCGTCGTGGGCGGTTCGCCGCAGTCGGAAGGCTTCAAGGTCCGTGACGTGGTGCTTCCCCCCGACATCAGTGAGGGCCGGGGAGTATCCCGTCAGGATCTGCGAAAATCCTTGGACCGGCTGGCGCGCATAGCGGATGCGGCAGCGGAGGATCCTACCGTGGGTTTTGACAAGTTCTATGCCCAGGGCGTGGACCTCATCACGAGTCCGCAAGCGCAAGCGGCTTTCGATATCGGCAAGGAGGACCCGAAGACACGGGAAATGTATGGCATGACCGATTTCGGCCAGCGCTGCCTGCTGGCCCGCCGGCTCGTTGAAGCGGGCGTTTCCTGGGTGACGGTTTACACCGGTGGCTGGGACCATCACACGACGATTTTTGAGACGCTCAAGGGCGACTTCGGCAAGAAGTTTGATCGCGGTGTGGCGGCGCTCATCGCCGATCTGGATCGCCGCGGGTCGCTGGAGAACACGCTCGTGCTCGCATTGGGCGAGTTCGGCCGCACGCCCAAGGTGAATGCCCGCGCAGGGCGTGACCACTGGCCGTTCGCGATGAGCGTGCTGTTCGCCGGGGCAGGGGTGCCACGCGGGCAGGTGATTGGCGCAACCGATCCGAAGGGCTACTACGCCGCCGACAACGTGTATGCGCCCGAGGATTTCGCCGTGACCCTCTACACGAAGCTGGGTATCGACGCGCACCAGACGCTGCACACCAACACCGGACGACCGATGCAGTTGGTAAACGGCGGCCGGCCCATCAAAGAGCTGTTCGCCTGAGCGGGTGCAGGTTCGGGCTTCTGATGATTCAGCGTGCGGACACACGCGCCGCCGCACGGGCTTTGCCAGAGAGGCGTTTCTTCAGCTTCACGAACGGCCGCTTCCGGGTTGATTGCTGAAACGGTTTGTCGCCAGCCTGCCGGGGCCGTCCCTGTCCTCCTGTGACCTTGTTTTGGCGGAATGGCTTGCGGCCATCATTCTGCTCGTAGGTGGGCCGCTGAGATCGACGTGAATCCTGCCGAGGGCTATCCGGCTTGGCGCCGTCCGATCGCACAGGCGCTTGCCGTGGCGACTTTGCACGATCATTGAACTTCCGCACGGGATCGATGGTCTTGGGCCTGGCCTTGGGGACGAGGACGATCGGGCAACCTTCATAGCCGAACGCCGTGCGAAGATCCCCAGCCAGATGCTTCATGTATTGCGGTGAAAACAGTTCGTCGCGGTTCACGAAAAGCAGAAAGGTCGGCGGCGCGAGCCTTACCTGCGTGGCGTAATAGAACTTCAGGAAGTGGCCCGTCGCGCTGACTGGCTGGCGGCGCTCAATGGCGTCGTTCAGCGTGCGGTTCAGAATGCCGGTCGGAACCTTCTGCTGGAGCTGGGCGGCGACATAGCGCACCGCCTCCAGTAAGCGGTCCAGTTGGAAACCAGTCTTCGCCGAGGTGAAAATCACGGGCGCGTAGTCGAGGAAGAATAGCTTCTCCTGCACCCAGGAACCGAACTCGGCCAGGGTGGTCATCGGTTCGGCCTGGCCTTCCCGGTAGCGGCGGTTCGCGCTCTTTCGCCGGGCGATTTCCTCCTCCCGCGCGGTGCGGACCGCGTCCGACATCAGATCCCACTTGTTGATGACGACAATGCAGCCCTTCCGTGCGGTCACGATGAGGTCGGCGACTTTCTTGTCCTGCTCAATGATGCCGGACTCCGCATCCAGCACGAGCACCACAATGTCCGCGCGTTCGATGGACTCCTCCGTGCGCTTGACGCTGAAGAACTCAACGGTGTTGTCCACCCTGCGGGATTTGCGCAGACCGGCGGTGTCGATGAGCACATATTTCTGATGCACACCCTCGGTCACGACCTCGAAGGGCACATCCACCGCATCACGCGTGGTGCCGGGGATGGGGCTGACAATCACCCGTTCCGACTGGGTGAGGGCATTGATGATGGACGACTTGCCCACGTTGGGACGGCCAACGATGGCGAGCTTCAGCGGACCTGTGGGACGGGGCAGGCGCTTGGGCGGAGTATCGCCCGCCTCCGCCTCCGCCTGCGCTTCCACTTCCGCTGCGGCTGCGGCCTCGGAAAGGTTGTAAGGCGCATCGCCGGTGTTGTTGTCCTCCGCACTCGCATCCGGCAGGTGGCTGGCGGCCTTGTTCATCAGCATCTCGATGCCGCGGCCATGGATGGCCGTGACGGGAAAGATCTGCTTGAACCCGAGCTCGGTGAACTCGGTGACGCCGGCCTCTGATTTGTAGTTGTCCACCTTGTTGACCGCCACAAGGACGGGCTTGCCGGATCGATGCAGGCGCTGCGCCACTTCACGATCGAGCGGGACAACGCCTTCCTGCACGTTGACGACCAAGATGATGCAGTCGGCCGCCTGCAGAGCCATCTCGACCTGTTCGAGTGCAGCGTTGATGATCACATCCTCGACTTTCTCACCGCGCAGGAGGCCGATACCGCCGGTGTCCACGAGCGTGAAGGGCCTTCCGCGCCACTCAGCCTCAGCCGTCACGCGGTCGCGAGTTACCCCGGGCATGTCATGCACAATGGCGATGCGCCGGCCGGCGATGCGGTTGAAGAGCGCGGACTTGCCGACATTGGGGCGACCGACGATGGCGATGATACCTGACATAACAGACGGGCATGGTGGAGTAGAACGCCTCTCAAGGCGACATAATTGCATTGGAAACCAGCACTGTGAGAACACCGGACCAGCCGGTGACTGGACTTCAAGGCACGGTTCAAGCAGCCCCTTGCCA